>DCFS01000155.1 GCA_002319875.1 Treponema sp. UBA1798
ACGGCATCGCTGATTGAAACCGCCATCGCCAGGTTTTTCTCCGGATCGTTTCCCGGAAAGTCGATCCTCTCACGTCTGGTATAGACGGCGACGCTTGTTCCTTCCGCTATCAGCTTTTCTGCTGCTGCGGTTGTTTTGCGGACTTCATCTTCCAGCCCGTCTTTTTCAAGTACCCGGTGCTGGTTGAATTCGATAAAATGTACCTGCGGCAACAATCTGAGCGCCTCAAGCTGTACCGTCGTTTTCCGTACGTGGGAGCCAACCAGAACAATTCCGCCGGTCCTGACTTCAGGCTGTATGAGATCACGAGCAGTCAACAGCGGTTTATCGCTGATATTACCCAGAACCTTGACCATTGCCGCCGCGGAACGCAGCATACAGCGCCGCCCCTGACGGAGCACGCGCAGCAGTGCGACGCAGAACACTTCCAGGTCGGCGTACTCAGCGGCATTGATGATCACTTTGCCGAAATCATGTATTCCGAGCAGTTTCTTTTCGATACCGCCGATATCTGCCGTTCTGGTATCGTCCAGCGTTATGCTTACGACGTCTTCAGCTCTGATCCTGCCGCCCGATTTTTCTTCACACCACGCTTTCAGGTCCGATGATCTGTAACCGAATGTTTTATCCTTTGCAAACTCGCTTTCTCCTACGGGAATCAGCTCCTGCCCCTGACGGATGTAGTGAATATCACCCAGTGTGAACCGGTTTCCTTCCGGGAAAAAAGGTACGATGACTTCAAAATCAGTATCCCGGTGCGTCAGCCGGTACAGAGTGTCCCGCAGTGTTCCGGTTTCCAGAGGGTAATGCCCGCGGAGGGTGGAATCCCCCCGGCTGATCAGAATAAAGGATTTTCCTGTTTCCGCAGAAACCTGAGCAATATTTTCCGCTATTTCCGTGTGGACCTGTGCTGTTTTTTCCGCCGTAAAACTCCTGCTGTTCGTCAGAATAAAAAACAGGTTATTCTTTTCAGCAAATCCGCTGCGAAAACTTTCTATACTCCAGTCCGTATACACGGAAACGCCGTGTACTGTCTGGATACCGGTAGGATCATCGTCAAGTACAATAATCTTATCCCTGAATACCGCAAATTCCTCCTGAAGCAGCTTGCGTATCCGCTGCCTGCTGTCGGATGGGAAAATTTCCGGCAGAGAAACCGGCTGTATGTATGACATGTTATACCCTCCCGATATTGAGGAACCGTCTGCCTTCATCCGCCGTCATGGTCTTTTTTCCCATGGCTGCAAGTATTGCGGTTATACGGTCGACGATGGGTGCGTTGGTGTCCGCCGTCGAATGCTGATCGATATGATGGCTGTCCTCAAAGCCAACCCGGACCGTCTTTGCGCCGAGTGCGACCGCAGTCCCGATAAGGTCGTTGTTTACACGGTGCGCGTGCGTTATACCCCAAACCATATCACCGGGTATAAACTGCCTCATGGCAATCAGTGCTTCAGGTGTAGCGGGCATTGCCCCGATATGTCCGAGCACGATACTGAACAGGAGGGGCTTTCTGAAACTGAACTCCCGTGCAAGTTCGAGCGTCGTATTGATCATGCCTATTTCGAATACTTCAACTTCAGGTGTTTTACCGCTTTTCAGGATTTCGCTGACACAATAGCGTACATCCTTAACAGGATTCTGATACACGGCGTCACCCAGATTTACCGACCCGACGTTCAATGACACCGCTTCTACTTTGTCGTAGTACAAAGGTGCACAGCGCTGCCGGATATCCAAAGCCGACACGCCGCCGGTGGAAACTTCCAGAATTATATCAGATTTCTTTCTGATCAGTTCAACTGTTCTGCGCAGGTTCGTCAGATCGTCGGTCAGACTTCCGTCCGGAGCGCGTACATGGAGATGAACCATTGCAGCACCGCATGCTGCACAAGCAAGGACATCCGCCGCTATTTTTTCAGGATCATTTATTTTATCTGCTGCGTCGACGGGCGCAACGGAAATGAGTACTTTATCATCAAACATTCTGTTTTCCTTCATAAAAAATCTATTTCGTGTACAAGACCTGTGCAATAAGCACAAGGTCTTCCTTTCCTTCGCAGGCAATTTCGTGGGTGTCGCCGTCCTGTGCGGCGATGATGTCTCCCTCAGACAGATGCTGTGTTTCACCGTTTATCGTATGCACGGCATGGCCTGCGACTATTACCATACTTTCCATTTCACCGGTATGAGTATGCCGGCCGATCGTTACGCCCGGATGCAGGGTATGCCGTACGTACGCCCTGCCCTTTCCGTACATTTCCAACGGAGCATCGAGGAGTTTTTCCATCATGACGATGCCTTTCCCACCCATGCAGTGTTCAATCGGAGTGACGGAAAGTTCACTCTTTTTTCTGTATATCATACTATTTTCCTTATATTTGAAGCATTCTTACATGCCGGACAAATCCGGAACCGGCAACATTCATTTTTCTATAAGCCGCCAGTACTGGTAGTGTTCCTTTACAACGGCTACGACATTTTCTGATTCATGGCTCTCAATCATCCGCACAATACCAAGATGCAGATTCAGGAAGTCCTTCTGATGACTGTTTTCAAGTATCATTTTCATCGTTTGAATACGTGACGGTATCGTAATCCGGTCGATGTATCCTGCAACTTCGTTTACCAGTCTGTTATGAATAGACGAATTGACAACGCTGTGAAACGCAATATCCTGATCGAGAACAGCCTGCGGATCCGCAGCCGGATTCATGACGGATTTTTCAAGTTCCCCGTATGCCCGGCGGATATCCGCGACCGTTTCCTCTGTGCAGAGGTCTATCACGACATTCATGATGCCGATATCGAAGACCTCCCGCAATTCAAGGATATCCTTTGCAGAATCCTTCTGGAGAATCAATCCGTACAGCATCGGATCAAGCATCTTTTTACTGAACGAACTGGTAACGAACGTCCCTTCCGCCCGTCGAATTTCAACAACACCAAAATGCGACAGAACGTTGATCGCTTCGCGTACCGAATTGCGGCCTACCTGAAGCGACGATGCCAGTTCCATTTCTGTGGGAATCTGATCGCCGGGTTTTAGTTCCCCGGCTATTATCGCTTCTGTCAGCTGATTAATAATGCGTTCAACAACAGAGGCTGAACTGGATACAGGTGTGTTTAAAATCTTTCCGGTACTTTCCATAGTATCAGGTCCTCTTTATGCAGTAGTTTTATTTTATAAGCGCAAGTGATAAAGCCGGAACATATGTTATCACTAACAGTGCTATCAGGGCCATCCCCAGAAGAGGCAGCATTTTTGTTACGATATTCTCGAACTTTACGGCACCGATGTCAGCTGCAACATACAGATTGGGTCCTACCGGCGGCGTTACCTGTCCTATGGAAAGATTCACGACAAGAATAGTCCCCAGGTGTACAAGATTTATGCCAAGGGTGGTCGCTATCGGCATGATTATCGGAACAAGAATGTACAGTGCACTCGTATTATCCATAACGCAGCCTGCAAGAAGGAATATGATGTCGATAATAAAGAGCATCACATACTTGTTCTGAGTCAGCGACAGGGCAAGTGCGGTCAGTTGTGCGGCGATTCCCTGCTGTGTAAGTATCCAGGAAAAAATACCGGCATTCATGATAATGAACAGAATGATCCCGGTAGTTTTTGTAGTCTCGAAAAGTGTAACAAGAAAATTATGAAAATTCAGTTCTTTATATACGAAAGTACCGACGAACAGGCTGTAAATAACGGCAACTGCTGCCGCCTCGGTAGGTGTGAATATGCCGCTGTAAATACCGCCAAGTACAATGACAGGACTCAGCAGCCCCCAGAAAGAGTCCAGGAGAGCCCTGACTATTTCTCTGCCCGACATACGGACTTCAGAACTTTTCCAGCCATGTTTAAGCGACATAAACAGAACGGAAATACACAGACACAGCGCAAAAATAATTCCCGGAATAATGCCTGACAGGAACAGATCGCTGATAGATACACCGGTAATCATTCCATATATAAGAAAAGTAATAGACGGCGGTATGATTGTTCCCAGCGAACCTGAAATTGCAGAAAGCGCGCTGGAATATCCGGCATCATACCCCTGTTTGATCATCGCCGGGATAAGGATGGATCCGATCGCGGCAACTGTCGCCGTACCGGATCCGCTTATTGCAGCAAACAGCATTGCAGTAACGACTGCCACGTATCCAAGGCCTCCATGAACGGGCCCGATCAGGCTGTTTGCCAGTTTTATCAGCCGTTTTGAAATACCGCCCTTGTCCATAATGACACCGGCAAGTACGAACAGTGGTATTGTCAGCAGACTGAATTTCTGAACCGTGGCCTGAAGGATGGCAGGTATGGAAGTGATGGGCATACCGACAGACAATAATGTTATCGCACTGGACAGCCCCAGAGAGACTGCGATCGGAATATTTATGACAATGAATATTGCCAGCGTCCCGAACAGAACAACTGCAGGTGACATACGCTACTCCTTGATTTTGGTAAATTTATAACCGGATTCATACTGCAGCAGACGGGTGCAGGTCAATACTGCGGAAAACGGAATGGCAATCCCTATCAGCCATCCGGGAGTTGACATGACCGGTGTAACAAGTCCGCTGTGAATCTGTCCGGCTACCATCCGTACTCCGTATATGATCCAGACTGCATAATTTGAAAGAAGAATCACAATGCGCAGCCAGCGGTGTATCTGTTTCGGAATAAACTTCAATTTATCGGTCAGATATGAAAATCCCATGTGTGCGTTTTCCTTGAATACTGCTGCTGCTGCAAGCGTACATACCCATACAAAGATTGTCGTTACCAGTTCCATTGTCCAGGACAGGTTTACCTGCGGTAGTTTACGTGATATTACTCCGAGAAAGGTAAAAAATGTCATCAGACAAAGACCGGCAGCGCAGACGTATTCTTCAAAATTATCAAAAAATTTTTTCATTACGTTCCTCTGATAAAAATGAAGCCGCCGGATGACATACCGGCAGCTCCGAATCCGGAAAATACGTTATTTTCCGGCAGCTGCATTTTGAAATGCGGCAATAACGTCAGCACCTATAACGGATTTATAACTGTCATACAGGGGTTTACATTTATCACTGAACGCCTGTATCTCAGCATCCGAAAGAGTCGCAACTTTCACCCCCTCACTATTCAGTTTGGCAAGGATCGTTTCCTCATTAGTTTTGAGATAGCCGTCTGCCCAATCCAGTGCTTCCGTCGCACAGGAAGTGACAGCATTCTGCTGCGCAGGAGACAGTTTCCGGAATGTCTTTTCGCTCATAAACCATCCGGTTGTATCCCGGACATAGTTCCAAAGCGTCAGATATTTCTGAACCTCATTGAATTTTGATGAATCGAATACGCTTACCGGATTTTCCTGCCCGTCAATGGTATGCTGCTGCAACGCAGTATATACTTCCGAAAAATCCATGGCCGTCGGATTTGCACCGAATGCATCCCTGAAACAGTCAATGAAAAGTTTTGCTCCGGGAACACGGATATTCATTCCCTTGAGATCATCAGGTTTTCTGATTTCCTTTTTGTTGTTCGAAATCTGACGGGCTCCGGCATTATGAATACCGAGCAGACGGATGTTCTGTTTTTCCGTCCATTCGCCGACCATTTTCAGTATATCCTGGTTATGAATGACATTCATAAGCGAATCTGTTGTTGGAAACAAAAACGGCATCCAGAAAATATAAAAATGAGGATCAAACGTAGCAAGATTCGTAGGAGATGCCGCATGAATGTCGATATCTCCAGCCCCTGTCATCTCTATCGCTTTTGAAAGATCGCCACCTGAAAGCCCGCAATTGGTAACGATGTTAACCTTTATAGATCCGTTTGAACGCGCTTCTACCAGTTCTTTGAACTTTTTTGCAGCCATATCGCTCATGGAATTCGGCGCCATTGTATGACTGAAATTGAGTGTAACGGTTTTATCCGCCGGTGAAGCAGCTGCCTCTTTTTTTGATGAACACGATGTGCAGATTATACCTGCAGCCAGTAAGCCTAAAACGACCAGACCTGTTTTTTTCATAATGTATTCCTCCTTACATTAGTTATGCTAAAAAAGACCCCTGAAAGTGCGATGTTTTAAGCCGCGATAGTACAGCGACTAAAAACTCGACGGCATTCTCTAAAAAGTCACTGAAAGAGAGTTTTCAGCGATGGCCTTAATTCTTCAGCAGACCCTTCGCCTGCAGCGCTTTTTTTACTTCGGCAGCACCGAATCTCGGACTGGAAACCGTATATTTTCCGGTTTCCCCGGCAATCTGTTGTTCGCAGTAAGCCATCGATCCCTGAGCAAAAAGAAGTACATCAACATCAGGAGCGAGTTCTTTTGCCTTTGCACTCATTACTGCGCTGAATTTTTCCGGTGTCAGACCGAACGCTCCGTCGATAAGTCCATCGATAAGTACGATCCGTTTGTTCATTTCACGTGCGACACGGCGGAGCGTGTTTTTCGTTGGTTTAAGCGTTGACGATAATGTTGCCATTACGCCGATCCGCGTTCCATGACGGACAGCATCTCTGCACATTTCCTCATCGATGCGTACGACAGGAATTCCGGTAAAACGGGCAAAATCCTGTGCAGAGTCAGCAACTTCTCCGACACTCGAGCAGACGTTCAGGATCACATCCGCACCGTCATTGATGGCAGAAACATACATTCCCATTAATCGAGCTGCAGCACCGGGCGTTACATAATGGGAATCCCGAACCTCGGAAAGAATAGTCGGGTCCTGATAACTCTGATACTCAGCACCAGGTCCGATATTTCCGGTCAATTCCTGATTAACCAGATCAATCAGTTCCGGAGTGGTACTGGTATAACAGATACCGATTTTCATAACTTCCTCCTTGCAATTGTTATGATCTACATCCAATGTAGGATGTTAATAAAACAATGATATCATGCTTCAGGGAAAAAGCAAGGAAAAAAAATAAATTGTATCTGTAACCGAAGGTCTGCTACATTTTACAAATGATTCTGCAACTGGATCCGTCTCTTTTCATCTGTGAAAAACGCAGCCGCTTTTTTTACACCTTCCCCGCAGACCGCTTACCGGAAAGATGTACGACAAGCCCCAGCAATACCAGCACAGAGGCAAGTGCGTCCCATACGCTTATCCGTTCGTGAAGAACGAACGTACTCGACGCTATTCCGAACACGGGAACAAGAAGGGAAAAAGGAGCAACCCTGCCTGCCCCGTACCTGATAATGATCTGATTCCATACGCCGTAGCCGAACAGGGTCGAAAGCAGTACCAGATATGCAAGCGCACCGGCAGATACAGGCTGAAGCCCCTTCAATGATAGTATAATGGAAGCAGGCCCTTCGAAAACCAGAGACAGTATCAGAAGAGGAACAGGAGAAAACAGGCTTGACCAGACAACCAGAGACAATCCGTCTGTTTCCGGCATTTTCTGGGCAATGATATTCGCAGCTGCCCAGAAAAAAGCGGCAGCCAGTACCATGGCAAGCAGTCCTGACGTAAAACCTGCTGTACCGGTACGGTGTTCTGAAACAGCTATGAGCAGTACACCGGCGCCTGAAATCAGCATGCCGGAGATACTGCGGAATCTGATTTTTTCCTTCAGGACGGTTGATGCCAGCAGTACCGTAAAAAAGGCCTGCGACTGGAGAATAATGGAACTCAGGCCGGCCGGCGCGCCGAGTTTTATTGCCGTAAAGAGAAATCCGAATTCCCCGACGCCAAGGCAAAGACCGTATGCTGCAAGCAGAAACCATGAAACTTTGGGCCGCCTGACGAAAAGAAAGGCCGGAAAAAAACTGAAAATAAAACGAAGGGCCGCAAGGAACAGCGGAGGAACTCCTGCAACACCGACTTTGATAACAATAAAATTAAAACCCCAGACAGCTGTTACCAGGAGTACCAGAAAAAGCGATATACATGAAAAACCGTTCAGTTTGTGTTCTGTGTTCATTCCCTTACTATAGCAGTTTAATGTGCAAACGGAAACACGGGCCTTGAAGAATCCCCTTTTATTTTATACTGTATGTAAGATATGAAAACATGTCATCCAGGCGAAGCGTCCATTGTGGCCGGGCTGCTCTGTTTTACAGCCGCTTCATGCCGTACGATCCGGGTAGCGGAATACGCCGTTCAGGAAAACAACAATCCCGCAGCTGCCGTATCCCGGCCCGGACAGCAGCCGGTCAATACAATACGGATTGTACAGATCTCAGATTTTCACAGCAATAACTTCGGTAAAAATGAAGCGTTACTGCTTGAAAAAATAAAAGCTGCAAGGCCGGATATCATCGTATTCACCGGCGACACATTCGACTTCAAGATGAGGGAACCTGAACCGGCAGGAAATGTAAAACTGTTGCTTGAAGGCATCAGGGATCTCTGCTCCATCTTCTATGTATCCGGGAATCATGAATATTTCAGAAACCATAATGATGAAAACTCTGAGCTCATCACACAGTACGGCGGAATTGTTCTCCGCAATACAGCAGTACGTCTTGATCTGCGTCAGGGTACCATTATCATCGCAGGAGTCAGTGACCCGTTTTCCGATCTGGACGCTGCTGCACGTAAAAAAAAGAAAGATAACAAACCGCTGTACCGTGAACGGATTGCGGCTGCAGCCCGGGCAGCCGGCAGCCTCAAGGCTCAGTGTACAGCTGACAATATTCCGGTACTATTCACGCTGTTGCTCGCTCACCGCCCTGAATATATCAGGGAGTACCGTAAATATACCTTTGACCTTATACTGTCGGGACACGCACACGGCGGTATGTGGCGTATTCCGGGCCTTGT
>DCFS01000249.1:0-138 GCA_002319875.1 Treponema sp. UBA1798
AGAGAATGTACTACGCCTCATGCCCTCCCGTAATGGGCATCGTGGCCGACAACAAAGACCCTGACTGTCTGGGCCGCCTCCGTATAGCGATGGACATGCTCTCCCCCGGCTGCGTCGGGCCGTGGTACCCCATGATGA
>DCFS01000249.1:388-23525 GCA_002319875.1 Treponema sp. UBA1798
GTCGGGCCGTGGTACCCCATGATGAAACAGTGGGCGGGGAAAAACAGCGGCATGTGGATACTGCCTGACATAGGCACTCAGGTGCTCGTGTTCTTCCCCGAAGGAGACCACGAACACGGAGTAGTAGCAGGCTGCGTATATGATGAAAAACACCTGCCGCCTGCACACAGCACTGACAACCCGTCAAAGAGCATCGTATATCAGACAAAGAACTTCAGGGTGGAAATCATAGACGAAGACGGCAAGGAAACAATCCAGACGTTCACGAGGGACGGCAAAGTACGCTTCATACTGTCAAAGAAAGAAGGCATCTCAGTCGTAAACGAGACGGGCGATATACACGTAAAATGCAAGGAACTGGAAATAAACGGCGAAGACAGCATCAGCTTCAAGGCGAAAAAGTTTAACATAGAGAGCGAAGGTGAGATAAACTACACGGCAAAGAAGACCCTGAAGATAGCATGCGACAAGGAAATAGAAGTAAAGGGAAAGAACATAAAGATGTCCGGTTCCAAGGGAGTAGCGACAGGCGGGAAGCAGATCGCCGTCGAGGGGAACAAGGTGATGGGGTTCGACGTGCACACGATGGTTATCCCGGCCGGAAACCATACGGAGAACGTGCCGCTCCCGCACCCGTTCATAGGGAAGCTGAACGACAAGCTGGCCAAGGATGTGAGCATCGGAGACCATAAAGTTGCAGTGAAGGGCAGCAAGGCAAAGAACGACAGCCCCACGCACAACCAGCTGCCCGGAACGATCAAGTTCCAGAAGAACCCGAAAAACGAGGGCGAGGTGACAGGCGGTACGGCCGACAAGCTCAAGATAGACGGGAAGGAAGCGTGCGTGATAGGGAGCCAGGTGACGACGTGCAATGATGTGGGAGCGCAGAACAACAGCACGGTGATAGCAGTGGGTGCAAGTATGCCGATGCCGGTAATAATAAATCCGAAAAACGCAGAGAAGTGGAAGGAAGACAAGGCAAAAGAGAATAATAAAAAGCCGCAGTTCACGACAGTAAAATGGGGAAAGACAAGCGCGAAAGAAGGCGAAGAAGTAGAGCTGAGCGCAAACGTCAAGGACATAGACGACGGAAACATGGTGACACTGCAGGTATTCCCTGAGGGGAAAGGACCTGAGAACGGCTTTGCATACGCAAAGTTCCCGCTGACGCTGAAGGGCGGGAGTGTGAGTGCAAAGTGGAGCTGGCATGCAGACAGCAGGGAGCCGCCGCCCGACCAGGACCCGAAGTTCATATTCAGCGCACATTCAGCATGGTGCAACTATAAGAAGAGCAGCGGCAGCCTTGCAGTGAAGCTCGTGAGGCCGGAGATAACGAAAGCTGAGTGGCAGGATGCAGACGGTAATTCTGCGAGTAAGGGACTTGCCGGGGATACGCTCAAACTGCATGCAGAAACGAAAGATATGGCGGACGGAGAGGGAGTGAGGTTCTGCGTGTATAACAGCAGGACCGGAGAGAAGGTGGCGGAACCGGCTGCGAAGGTGGACGGTAGCAGGGCGGATGCGGAATGGACAGCGAAAGATACGAGGGAAGCCGGAGACACCGACGGACTGAAATATTATTTTGAAGCAATTGCACCGCGTGCAAAGAAAATGAAGAGCAGCGATATAGAAGTGAAGAATCCGCAGGTTGTCAGCATGGAATGGGAAAAGTCTGCTGTTTATTACGGTGATGAAGTAAAGCTGACAATAAAGACATTTGAAGTTTCCGACTTTTCTCCTTCATGCAAACTTCAATTGAAGAATAATGCAGCGTCAGAAGATAAACCTGTACAGGAACAGGATATAACGATTGATAAAGATGAATTGGAAATCAAGATAAAATCTGATTTTGATATGGACAGCATTTCAAAGTCGGCGGAAGGCGCAGATTTCAATGTATATGCAAAGATAACCTGTGATAAAATGGAAATACGACAGAAAGAAAAAACGCTTCTGCAGATACGAACAACAGGAGCGAGACGATGAAAAAAAATATATGTATAGGATTGTGCGTAATACTGTGCGCTGCTGCACTTTCAGGAGAAGCACCAGAATTGCAGGTTGTCATGCCGAACAGCTGGAAAAAACTGGAATATGTTGCGGATGCGGAAGCGGAACAGATTGTAAAAACAGTTCAGCCTGATATAACCAAAGCGCTGGGGTATGATGCTGCGGATAGTTTTTTTACCAGCTGCACATACAGCACTGTATACCGGCAGGCAACAAAAGATGCTGTGTTTTACCGTCTGGTATTCAGCAACTGCCCGGTTAGTGAAATAGCAAGTTTGAACCACTGGTTTTACCAGGCACTGGTACGGCAGACGAAGAAGGGATACAGGCTGTATGGAATGGCGGTATATAATTATCTGAGCGCTACCATGAAGGATGAGTTTGATGGGGTGAGTTTTGGAGCAATTGATATAGTAGAATCGGATGGAAAAAATGCAAAGGGAATATTATTTTCATTGGTCGGAAGCAGCGTTACACCTCCTCAGAATTGTTTGCAGACCGGATTAAGTGTCAAAGTTCCGTACAAATTTGCCTATACAACAAAAAAACAACTTTCTGGAGGAACAGATGCTAGATACTATCTTCTCAGAGATCTGGAACGGAGCGATTTTTCGATTGAATCAAGACAGTTTACTGAATGGTATGAGCCAAAGGGCGATATGGGAATAACAATAACAGCCTCTCACTGCCTGCTTGATGCCCGGTGTCCTCTGAAATACAGCATACAGAATGCCTTTGACGGGGATTCTGCAACAAGCTATGTTGAAAATACTGATGATGACTTGATGGAGATTAATTGTGATGGATGTGGAAAACCAACTAGAATAGCTGTAATAAACGGATATGCAAGTAATGATAAATTATACCAAGAGAATAATAGAATAAGAATAATAAAAAGTAGAACTCGTAATAAGGATGGCATTCTATGGGGAGATCCTGTTGATGTTACTATTCAATTAAAAGAAATGATGATGCATCAGGTTTTTAAATATGGTGCAAATTATTTATTTGCTACAGCGATTGATAACGGAACGAAATATAATGATACATGTATGGCTGAATTGAATTTTTATGTAAATAATTCATGGTTGTTTGGAGACATAAATGAGTGATGCGTGGAAAAGAAATTTAGCTGTACCTTTTTTTAGTCAGCGCGAAAACACATATGTCTGGCAGCAGGAAGGTAAAGAAAACGGAACATTATTTAATGGCAAGACATATTATACTGGACAAAAATTTGGTCCAGAAATATCAATGGCATGGCGGAGCTGCAACATAACAAGTCTGTGCATGGTACTGCATTTTCACGGTGTTACCGAAGATACCCCGGATGATATGATGAAAACCATATCTGCGTCTGAGGGTTGGGATAAAGAAGCTGATGATGAAACAACGGGTAATGAAAGAGGTGCAAGCAGTTTTGAATCCTGGGACCGCCTCTTAAAAGCTGCTAACTGTTATTTACCGGCAGGGCTGACTACAGTAGAAAAAAAACGGCCTACGCTTAAAGAAATTAAAGATGAGATAGCAGCAGGGTATCCAGTGATGGTGTCCTGCGGACTTGCGGCCGGCGTAACGGCTGCAAACGTGTATAAAAAAAGCGGACATATTATTGTGATACGCGGATTTACTGATAATAATGAAATAATTGTGAACGACCCGTACGGGACGCCGGTGAATCTTGAGAGGAATATCAGAACGGGAGAGCAGTATACGGCGGGGTATTATTTTGAATCCAATTCCGCGGGAACAGGTGATAATTGTATTATAAAGCTTTCTGAGTTTGAGAAAGTGTTCACTGATGGCGCCAGTTCCGCCCTGTTTATCCACAGCCCGTTGTGGTGTTTTCCTGTTTCAGGGCTGAAGCCGGAAAACAGTGATGACTGTACCTGTATGTACGGGATGGAAAAGGATGCATCGAACTGTTACCCGGTAAAGGCTAATAATATGTGGCATGACGGGATTCATCTGGAATCATCGGCCGGCTTCCGTTCTATAGGTGCGGGACGGCTTGTTGCGCTCAGGAATAATTATGAGCAGCAGCCGGAGACCGGGAGCAACAGTTTTGCGCTGGTACAATATCAGTATCCGCCGGAATCCCAGGGGGCGGAGTTTAAACCTTTTTATGCACTGTATATGCATCTTGAGCCGGTTGACTTAAAAAAGGAGCTTAAGCATTTTATCTGTACCGGGCATCTTACGAAACCGCTGCCCTGGCTTACCCAGCTTTTCAGTGTCCTGCTGCCGGTGTATAAGATTATGGGAACTATACAGGGAGACCACATTGGAACTATCAGGGGAATTTATACGGAGATTTACCGGGCAGAAATGAAGGATGATTATGTACTTCGTCCTACGACAGAAAAGATCGGTTATAAAGGCCGCCGTATAAAAGTAAACCTGCTGCCTGCAAACCGGATGGATCTGCTGAGGAAAATCTGTGATATCACTTCATATGCGGATATGCCGTCGCTGAGGGAGATGGAGACGTACCGGAATGATGTTTTTGTAAAGAATGGCATGCTGTATTTTCATTACGGGCAGGGCTCAGAACGCAAGCTGTGCTGCTGTTCTTCCGGTAATTTTGAGAGCTACCCGGAGTTAAATGATGCCCGCTACCGGTATTACGGAAAAAAGATATATCAGCTGTATAGTAATAAGATTGTGACGTTTTTTGAAAGGGAGAAAACCTCATCTTCTGTATCGTTTGATTTTAAGCAGGCACTGCGAAATGATGTGCAGCTGTTATCCGTTCCGAAGGACGCAGAATATGAAAGCCTGTCGCTGCATCCGTTCTCCTGGTTTGTTAATAATAAGATATTTCCCCGGTACAGCGGATTTCTGCTGAATGTATTGGAAAAGGGAATTGAACTTTGTGAATCGTGTGCCGATATCAGTATCTGTGCGCGGAAAATACGGGAGATTACCGGCAATGAAAAAGAATATGTAAAAAAAAGGAAAGAAGCGTTGTCATCTTATCTTGGAGTACTGGAAAAAGCAAATGCTGCAGGGATATTTAATACATTATTTACACAGTCAGCTGTGGCGGATTCAAGTGAGTGGCTTGTCCAGTTATGCAGAAGAACTGAAGAAAAAATAGTAATAAACTACACGCTAAGTAAGAGAGGTACTTACAGCACAGGTAAAACGTATACTGGGAATATAAATGAACTGTATTCGGTACTTGATCTGTTTTCATCTTCACAGTGCGTGGGTATAGCGGAAACCTGCCTGGAATATCTGGCTATATGGCTGATGATGATCCCGAAAGATAAAATGCTCAAGCAGGATCCGTTCCTTACAAAAGATAACAGCATAAAATGTCTGCTGGAAAATTATGGAAAAGCACTGGAAAAAACGTTCAGAATATTTACTGATAGAATGAATCCACGGTATATCGACAGTTATATAGAACTACCTAAAAACGAACTTATCGGGTACGGTAGTACCGTTTATTCTGAAGGAGCAGGAAAACATCTTGGAAATACGATTCATTTTGAGCTTTTTTCAAAAGAACGGCTGCTGACAGACAGTTCATTTTATCTTGTCGAAAATAAAGACAGGAACAAGTTCTATGATCCGGAAACAATTACAAGAACACTTCTTGATTCGGGAGTTATACCGGAAGCAGATAAAAAAAAGTATTTTAAATACACCGATGATACTGTTTTGACTCAAGAGGAATTAACGGCTTATTACCGGAATACAACTCAATTTAAGAATGCCGTGGCTCATCATATCAGTGAATGGGCGGATATTAACTTTTCAGACGACGACCAGAGACATTGCTATGCCGAGAAAGGATATACATCACTAAGAAATGGAAAAAAGGAAGAAAAAAGTATAGCAGTAAAAGAATTTATTAATGATGAATATAAAGCCTTTACATGGTTTGATAATACGGTTTTTCCAGATAAGGAATTTTCGGATATGATGGCATATTTTTATCATCCAACCCGTTTTTTGGAGTATGTAAGTAATAAATAATCTGCCATTCCGCTGCATGGGGAGATGAATATCGTGACGGTACCGGTGTAAGATGAGGCTGTATATAGTTGCCTGAGGCTGGTAATAAGGGATGTCTGGTATTAAAAATTTTCCGGACACTCCTTATTACCTGAAAAAAGATATCAGAGAGACTGTCTGAGGAAATCTTCCATGGCAGCGGCAGCTTTGTCTTCGTCGGCTCCTTCGGCTGCGACAGACACCGTATGTCCCTGTTTTATCCCAAGACTCATAACGGCGAGCATTTTTTTACAGTCTGCGGATTTGCTGTTGCCGGCAATAGTAATTTTACTGGTAAATGTTTTTGCAAGCGCTACCAGCTCGCCTGCCGGGCGGGCGTGGATGCCGAGTGTGTCAGTAATAGTGTAATCAAACGTCTTCATGTAATCCCTCAGTAATTCTTAATTCAGTCTCTCTGTACGAGCGGTTTATTCAGTAACTTTCTTTTTTGTTATTCCGAGCAGTATTGCACCAAGAAAAGAGCCGGCGAGCAGTGCGAATATGTACATCAGCGGATGTCCCACAACGGGGAATACGAATATACCTCCGTGGGGAGCCATGAGCGTACAGTTTGCCGCCATCGAAAGCCCTCCTGCAAGTGCAGACCCGATAATGCAGCACGGAAGAACATGAAGCGGATCTGATGCAGCAAACGGAATAGCACCTTCTGTGATGAATGAGAATCCCATGACGAAGTTTGCCGGTCCTGCCTTGCGCTCTTCTGCTGTATATTTGTTCTTGAAAATCAGCGTAGAAATTGCGATTGCAATAGGGGGAACCATACCGCCCACCATAACTGCAGCCATGATGTTGTAGTTTCCTGATGCGATTGAAGCTGTTCCGAATACATACGCAGCCTTGTTTACCGGACCGCCCATATCAACGGACATCATGCCGCCCAGAATGATTCCAAGGATTATGCTGCTTGCGCCGGTCATACTTGAGAGTGCGTTGTGCATAAGCGTGTTAAGTGCTCCGATAGGCGGTTCAACTACAAACGTCATGAACAGGCCGGTAATAAGAATACCGATAAGCGGGAAAATCAGGATCGGTTTAAGTCCGTCCAGTGTCTTGGGAAGTTTTGAGAACAGTTTCTTGAGGAGCAGGACAAGATAACCGGCTGCAAAACCGGCGATCATTGCACCGATAAATCCGCTCTTTCCCTGTGCTGCAATAAAACCTCCGACAAAGCCTACTGCAAGTCCCGGACGATCTGCGATACTCATTGCAATGAATCCTGCTAAAACAGGAAGCATAAAGCTGAACGCTCCGCCGCCTATTGTTTTGAATATGCGGGCAACGGGAGTGATTGAACCGAACGACGAGCGCTGGTCGAACGGCAGAGAGTTCAGGTCAACGCTCAGACCGTCGATGAGGAACGCAATGGCAATGAGGATACCACCGCCGACTACGAAGGGAAGCATGTAAGAAACGCCGTTCATCAGATGTTTGTAAATGACGTGGGCGGTGCTTTCTTTTCCGTATGTACCGCTGTTTACAGGAGATGCCTTGTCTGCATGATATACGGTAACTCTGCCGCTGGCTGCTTCTTCAATAAGCTTCTCAGCTCTGCTGATTCCATCTGCAACTTTGCACTGGATGACTTTTTTACCGTCAAAGCGGTCAAGCGGAACTTTTGTGTCTGCTGCGACAATGATGCAGTCTGCTTCCGCAATTTCTTCAGCGGTAAGCGCATTTTTTGTGCCGCTGGCTCCGCGCGTTTCAACTTTCATAGAGCAGCCCATCCGTACGGCTGTTTTTTCCAGCGTTTCAGCGGCCATATAGGTATGCGCAATTCCGGTGGGGCATGCCGTTACGGCAAGCAGCTTTGCCCGTGCGTTCGTGACGGCAGTTTCTGCTCCGCCCGAAGCGTCTTTTGCCGTTTCTGCTTTGTCAACAATAGAAATGAACTCTTCTGAACTCTTAGCTGCGAGCAGCTTTTTTGTAAAATCTTCGTCAAGAAGCAGTGTTGAAAGCTTGCTCAGTACGTCAACATGAATGTTGTCTTTTGTGTTCGGTGCAGCAATAAGGAACAGCAGCTTTACTTTTTCTCCGTCGGGAGCATCATAATCAACGCCGTCAGGTAGTGTCATAGCGGCTAGTCCCGGAGTTTTTACCGACGTGCTTCTGCAGTGCGGAATTGCTACTCCGTCGCCGACTGCTGTTGTTGTTTCCTTCTCGCGGGCATGTACGCCCTCAAGGTATGTCTTTTTGTCTTCAATTTTGCCGCTTGCCGCCATCAAATCAACAATCTGAGCAATGGCATCGTCTTTGTTTTTAGCGGACCCGTTGAGCCTGATGCTCCTCGGATCAAGTAAATCCTTAATTCTCATACATTCCTCCTGTCTATACTAAAAAACGACAAGCATGCATTGTACGTTTTTTAATTTCAGTAACGTAGGATACCGGACGCTTTCCGTGTTCCTAAAAGTCAAAGTGTTGTTTCTGAAGGAGTTTTTCAACCTGCACCCGCGTTGCAAGCTGTTCAGAGAAAGCGCTTGCCGAACCTGTGCATAATCCTGTTTTAAAAGCTTGTGCATAGGACCCGCTGTTCAGATAACCGGCAAGAAAACCTGCAACCATTGAGTCGCCTGCGCCTACGGAGTTTTTTGGTTTTCCTTCGGGTGCGTCACTTTTATAGATTTTTCCCTCTTCGTCGATAAGAACCGCACCGTCTCCTGCCATGGAGACAAGCACGTTGCAGGCTCCCATTTCCCTGAATTTTTGTGCATACATGATAACTTCGTCTTTTGTCTCCAGTTCTACGCCGAATATTTCTCCAAGTTCGTGATTATTCGGTTTTACCAGGAACGGATGATACGTAAGAACGTTTTTAAGCAGGTCGTTTGTTGCATCGACGACGACTTTTGTTTTTTTGCTCTGCATTTTTTTCATGATGTCCATATACAGTGTTTCCGGTACTGTTGACGGAATGCTGCCTGCAAGAACCAGAATGTCGCTGCCGGTAAGTTTGTCGATTTTTTCAAAGAGCCGCGCAAGGTCCCTTTCTGTGATTACCGGACCCTGTCCGTTGATTTCCGTTTCTTCGTCCGACCTGAGTTTTACGTTTATCCGTGAACTACCTGTATTTACCGGAATAAAATCCGATGTGATTCCCCGCCCGGAAAGCATGCTGCAGATTTTTTCTCCCGTGAATCCTGCGGTGAATCCGAGAACTACGGAATCAATTCCCAGATTATGCAGCACGATGGAAACGTTTATTCCTTTGCCGCCTGCGTTGATGCGTTCTGCCGTGGTCCTGTTTACAATACCTGTTTTGAAATGTTCAACATCGACAATATAATCGAGTGAAGGATTTACTGTTACGGTGTAAATCATTTTTTGCTTACCTCCACAATATTTTTGCAATCGCTGTACGAATCATCGTTGATCTTTGAAGTAATGACCGTTGCCTGGCTGAATGATGCGAACGTAACGCAGGAAATCTGAGAGAATTTGCTTGCGTCGCATACGATGAATCTTTCACGTGTACGGGCAATTGCCGCTTTTTTGATAAGTGCTTCGTTTACGTCGGGCGTGCTGAATCCCGTTGAAAGGCTTACTCCGTTTGTTCCCCAGAATCCCTTGGTAAAGTTGTATTTAGAAAGAGATTCCACCGCTTCTTCTCCCACAACCGCCTCTGTCGGCTGTTTTATTTCACCGCCGATGATATATGTGTGAAAACCTGCTTCTGAAAGATGTTTTGCATGTGAAAAACTGTTCGTAACGAACACAGCTTTTTTTTCTACAATAAAATCAATAATAAGGTTTGTCGTTGTTCCGGCATCCAGATAGACAAAATCATCAGGTTTGATAAGAGAAGCGGCATATTTTGCAATTTCAATTTTTTCGGCATGGTTGCAGTTTTCGCGGGCTGTAATTGTGTCGTCCTTTGTACTGAACGTAACGCCCCGTGCAATCGCACCACCGAACACTTTTGTAAGGCGTCCGTCGGAATCAAGCGTATTAAGATCCCTGCGGATGGTTGACTCTGAGGTTCCCAGTTCAGTCATGAGTTCCTGTACTGTTTACTGTTTTTTTTGCATCAACTATAGAAATTATTCTGCCGAGCCGTTCTTCCGTGAGCATCGCTTAGTACCTCATCTGGAAACAGTGTAAGTCCGGTGTCCGCCAAAGTCAAGCAAAAAAAATCAAATACAGTCAAAATAAATCAACTTCAAGCATGAGCGGTTGATATAAAAAAGAGGCCGCCACGTAAGTTCTACCTGCGTGCCGGCCCCTTTTTTTCAGTAAAAATCGTTTATACTAGGCAGTTTCGCGTATTTTTTCGCGTACGGAAAGAATGGATGCAGGGGAAACAGACAGTTCGTCAATTCCCATCTCAATAAACGTTCCAGTAAGTGTTGTGTCGGCACCAAGTTCTCCGCAGATACCTACCCAGCAGTCGTGCTTGTGTCCGTTTTCGATGGTCATTTTTATCATCTTCATGACCGCCGGATGATGTGGATCATAGAATTTTTCAAGTTTAGAGTTCTGCCGGTCCACGGCAAGTGTGTATTGTGTCAGATCGTTGGTCCCGATGCTGAAAAAATCCACTTCTGCGGCAAGTTCTTCGCTTACCATAACGGCGGCAGGAGTTTCAATCATTATGCCTTCTTCGACATTGCCGTATGAAATATTTTCCCTGCTCAGGCCGGAACGTACTTCTGCAGAAATTTCCTTTATGCGACGGACTTCCTGCAGTGACGTGATCATGGGATACATAATTGATACCGTACCGAACGCGCTTGCCCGGTAAATGGCACGCAGCTGTGTTTTGAACAGTTCCGGCCGTTCCAGGCATATCCGGATTGCACGGAATCCCATAGCCGGATTATCCTCATGGTCAAGCTTGAAGTAGTCGGCTTTTTTATCGGCTCCTATGTCGAGCGTACGGATAACAACTTTTCTGTTTTTCATTTTGCGGGCAACATTTTTATATGCAACAAACTGCTCTTCCTCAGTCGGATAGGTGTCTCGTCCCAGGTACAGAAATTCGCTGCGGAAAAGGCCTATTCCGGCTGCGTCGTTTTCGAGCACAGCTTCAACGTCGTTTACGCTTCCTATATTTGCGTACAGGTTGATATGTCTTCCGCCTCTTGTAACATCATCTTTGCCTTTCAGTTCCATAAGGCGTTTTCTGCATTTTTCTTCCTCTGCCTGTTTTTTTGTGAGTACGGCAAGTGTTTCGTCGTCCGGTTCAATAATTACTTCGCCGGTGAATCCGTCTACAACAGCCGGTTTTCCGTTCCATTCCGGGTTGATAATGACGCCGGTAACTGCCGGAATATTCATCGTACGCGCAAGAATTGCGGTGTGGGAATTTGACGAACCGTATTTTGTAACGAATGCGAGCAGTTTGCTTTTATCCAGCTGCACGGTCTCCGCGGGCGTAAGATCATCTGCAGCAAGAATGAACGGTACGGCACTTGCCAGGCTTTCCGGTTCCTGTCCTGAAAGGACGCAGAGAATTCGCCGGGAAACATCTTTGATGTCGAACGAGCGTGCTTTCATATATTCGTCGTCCATGTCGGAAAACGTTTTTGCAAAAGTGTCGCCGGTGGACTGTACTGCGTATTCCGCATTGTCATGATCACTGCGGATCATTTTGTAGATTGAATCGTTGTAATCGTCATCAGAGAGCATCATTGCCTGTACTTCAAAAATTGCGGCAGTGTCTTCATCGACTTCCGTTTTTGCTTTTTCATAAACTTCATTAAGCTGGCTGATTGCAGTGTTCCGTGCATTTTCATATCGTTTTACTTCGTCTTCCGCTTTTTCACCGGCAATTTCCCGGAGGGAAGTATCAATTTCAGCCTTTCTGTAATATTTGATGGTACCGGCGGCAACTCCTTTGTAAATTGACTTTCCGTTGTATTTTTTCATGATATGCAAACTCCTGTGATTCCAGAATATATCAAAGTATACAAACTTTTCTTTTGAATTGTCAAAAGAATAAAAAAAACCGTTCCGTACGAGAATATGACGGAACGGTCTGTTAGTTTTTAAATATTGCAGTATCTGTATGTACAGAACATTTTTTTCAGAGAAGTCCGGTATCTTCCGTGCGTACCAGAGGCTACTTTCTGTAATTTCGTTTTACTTTGAGCGTCGTTGTCATCGCAAGCGGTTTTTCAAGGATCTCAATTCTGCTTATTCTTGCATACGGCTGCAGCGTTTTGTTCACGGCGTCGACGTCTCCCTGTATAATTTCCTTAACATCGTCAGAAGCGAACATTTCTTCACGTTTTACGCCCAGCTTGTTAAAAACTTCGTCGCTGGGATAAACGAGCGCTTCAATGCCTTCCGAGAGCGTGTTCTGGTCTTCAATGTAGCCCTGGACCGTGATCTGCTGGATGTCGTCGTAAAGCTGGAATGCGTCTTCGATTTCTTCCGGATACACGTTCTTTCCGCCTGAGGTAACGATAATGTTCTTTGCACGTCCGCAGAGCACGAGGTAATGTTCGCTGTCAAGTTTGCCGATGTCACCTGTTTTTAAGAAACCGTCTTCGGTGAACATCTTTGCTGTTTCTTCCGGCATGTTGTAGTAGCCCTTCATTACCATAGGACCTTTTACAGCGATTTCGCCGGTGCCTTCTTTATCCGGATTAAGAATTTTGATTTCTTCATACGGATAAAAATCTTTGCCTACGCTTTCGATTTTGAAATGTTCCACAGGATTAAGCGCAAGAATCGGACTTGTTTCTGTAAGGCCGTATCCCTGGATAAAATTTATTCCTGCTGCGTTGTATGCCTTGAACACACCGGATGAAAGGGGACCGCCGCCGCAGATTGCGACGCGGAGCGTGTAAATGTTTGCCTGCTGAAGGACTGCCTTGAAAAGCACTTTTCCCGGATTTTTTCCGGTAAGTTTTTTAATCATATATGAAAGTCCCATGAGGAATTTCATAAGGCCTGCGACGAGAGGCCCTTTTTCGCGTATTCCTTTTGTAATACCGGCGAGCAGCTTGTTGTACAGCAGCGGCACGCCGAGCATGACGGTAATTTTGCCTTCCCGTAGTTCTTTCATGAGCCGTGAAACAGCCATGCTTTTTCCGAATACGATTTCTGCTCCGGTGGATAGCGGATTTATGAATGCTGCCTGCATTGTGTATGCATGGTGTATCGGCAGGAGTGCATAGAAAACGTCGCCGTTCCCGTGATGGAAATTTGACTGGGCAATATAACAGTCGGATATGAAGTTTTCATGCGTGAGCATGACGCCTTTCGGAGTGCCGGTCGTTCCTGACGTAAACAGAATTGCTGCAACGTCGTCAGGTTCTGCCGGTTGATTTTCCGGTACGTCACCCGCTGTTTCAAGGTTGTATATGAATGTTTCCGGATATTTTGGAGAAAGAGAGTACACTTGTCTGCCGGGATTCCGGCGCAGGGTATCGTATTTGTCTTCATCGGCAAAAATTATCTTTGGACGGGCCGTTTCAATCAGGTTTTCTATTTCGTTGTCATGGAGTGCATAATCAAGCGGAACAATGATTCCTGACGCAAACAGCGCTGCAAGGTAGACCGTCCCCCATTCCGGAGAATTTCTGCCCGTAACGGCTATTTTATCACCTTTTTTGATTCCGTTTGCAGTCATCCATTTTGCAAGTTTTTTGATGTTCGTAAGTACCTGAGAATAGGTGAGCGTTCGTTTTGCGCCGTCCGGACCGTCAAAATCAGTAAAACACGGACTGCCGGGATACCGGTCTGCAGAGATAGTGAAAACCTGCGGAAACGTAGGCCATTTTGTATTGAAAATTTTACCACGGTATGAGTCAAGGAACGTCCATGGATGTATTTCTTTATCTGACATAATATAACCTCAATTATCGCATTTTATCATAAATTTGACAGATAGGAGTGAAAAAAGTTGCAAAAAGTGCCAATAATATACGGTATGAATAGATTATCAAAATTCTGCCGTGCTGCAGCATCCTGCTGCATGGTTTTTCTTTTTCTGAGTATACCCGCTGCGGCAGAGGAAATGAGTCAGGCCCGTGCGCAGGTCCGCCGTGAAACAATCGTTGCAGAGGCGAAAAAATATATAGGGTCTCCGTATGCCGACGGGGGAATCGGACCGGATTCTTTTGACTGTTCCGGTTTTATTTATTTTATTGCGCGTGAATCGGTAAACGTGCAGCTTCCTCGTACGGCTAAGGCTTTGTACGGTTTTGTAAAGGTGATACCGGACAGCAAGCTGGAACCCGGAGATCTTGTTTTTTTTAAAACGACAGAGTCGGGAAACATCTCACATGTGGGTTTGTACATTGGGAAGAAACAGTTCATTCATGCAGCAAGCGACGGGCCTAACAACGGCGTCATTGCGTCATCACTGAACGAAGCGTACTGGAAAGCGCATTATGCAGGCGCCGGAAAATTTCTTGAGCCCGGAGATCCTTCTTATAGTTTTGACAAGGATGAAGAAGAGACCCCTTCAGAGGAGACTCCGGTAAAAACAGGAACTGAAAAAGAATCTGTATGGAACAGTAGCCCTGCAAAACAGGATTCTGCGGGCAGTGAGACTTTTTTAGACGGTGTTGCGTGTGATTTTTCACTGGCCCTTGACTGGTCGCTTTTTACGACGAATCAGTTTGTGCCGAATTACCGGGGGCTTGTTACGCAGGCGAATTTAACAATGACGAAGTGGCCGCTCAATCCCGGAGCTGGCGTCATGCTGCGCTGGAATTACGGAGTCCATTCGTTTCAGATGCCGATTGTACTTACTCTGTCGTTTACAGATTTTATGCGTATTTATGCCGGTCCGGTCATTACAATCGGGTCCTGTTCGCTGCCTGCAACAGATACGGAAATCAGGGCGTCTTTTTTTCCGGGGATCGCCGGTGTGTCGTTCAGTCTGCCGTCTTTTACGGAGGGTAAAGTACAGGTGCGCATTATTCAGGATATCTGCTATACTGTGTTCAACGATATAGACGGTTCTGCGCTTCCATTTATTGAGGCTGTAACTGCGGGGCTTGTTTTTTCAACAGGCGTACGTGTAACTTTTCCGCTTTCTATGTTTACTAAATAGCATGGAAAACAAGGTGTGATTATGAAATTAATAAAATATCTGCTGCCGCTGATCGCTTTACCGGGTATTCTGCTTTTTTCTGCATGTACGGCGTCTGTTGACGTACATGCAGGTACAGACGGAAGTGCTGAAATAAGCTATGGCGCCGTATTCGGCAACGCTCTTGTTGAAGTGATGAAATCTTTGTCGGAGGCGGGCTCCGGCCCGCTTTTTGACACGCGGTCGATCACAGAACAGCTTCAGAAAGCGGGGATACAGACTGCAAAGGTTTCGTCACCGTCCGACTCGGCGCTTACCGTATCGGCGTCCCTTGCAGCCGGTTCAAAGGATCCTGTTTCTGCAGTCGGTTTTCTTTCCGGCAGCGCGCACAGCCTGACGCTTACGTTATCTCCGGAAAAACTTTCTGCACTGTACACGGCGATGCCGGAAACAGTACAGTCATATATCGATTTATTTATGGCGCCGGTGTTCGGCGGTACTGTTATGACGGCTGAAGATTATGTGAATCTTGTTGCGTCGGTATACGGGCAGCCGGTTGGTGATGAAGTTGCAGCTGCGCAGATACGTATTACGTTGTATGGACCTGCTGGGAGCGGTATCAGAAAAACGGTGACGGTTCCGCTTACCGATATTCTTACTGCATCAAAACCTCTTGTCTATAGTGTTACATGGTAATCTTTGCGAATATAGCCCAATACCCTTTGCAAAACAATTGATTCGATTTATAATAGAAAACAAACTCGAATCCATCGGTTTCGATAAGGAATCGGGAATTAAAATATATTTGCTGTTCAGGAGAATAAAAATGGCAAAAGCTGGAAAAGCCGGATTCTCTAAAGACCTCTATGATTTTATAAAGGTCTGGAAGGATAAGCCGGGTAATCTCATCATGATCCTGCATCATGTGCAGGAGGAACAGGGCTACATTTCAAAGGATGCGGCCATGGATGTTTCTGAACTCACCGGAGTACCGGTTGCACGTGTGTTCGGTGTTGTCTCATTCTACCACTTCTTCAAAACGCAGAAGCCCGGAAAGAATCAAATCAGCGTTTGCCTTGGTACAGCCTGTTACCTAAAGGGCGGTCAGGATATTATTGAAGAAGCCCGCGCTCAACTCAAACTTACAGAAAAAATGGTTTCAACTGAAGACGGTCTTTTCTCTGTAGAACCGGTCCGCTGCATCGGATGCTGCGGACTTGCTCCTGTTATGTCTATAAACGGCGATGTCTACGGCAAACTTACCAAGAATCAGGTAAAGGGAATTCTGGACAAATACCGCAGCGCATAACGGAAAATCTCTGCCATGCATTACACCTTGTGCGATATGATTGCGGATATAACAGCGAACAGCGTTGAAGCCGGTGCAAGTCATATAACGCTTGAATGCATACAGACTCCGGATGCGCTTGTCGTCACAGTAACGGATAATGGGAAAGGGATGAGCCGGGAAACGCTCATGAAAGCCAGGGATCCTTTTTATACTGACGGCAAAAAACATCCGAACAGAAAAGTCGGACTGGGTATTCCGTTTCTTATCCAGACGGCAGAAGAGACTGATGGTTCCTGGGATATTCAATCCGAACCGGGGAAGGGGACGACAGTAGCTATGAAGTTCAATCTGGCGAATATTGATACTCCGCCGGTTGGAAATCTTCCGGATTTATTTCTTGATGTACTGACACTTCCCGGAAACTACGACATGGATATACACCGGACGGACACTGCATCAGAACGTGATTATGCGTTCAACCGCAATGAGCTGAAGGGTGCACTGGGCGGCGAGCTTGAATCTGCCGGATCGCAGATACTGCTCAGGAAATTCATCGAGTCTCAGGAAAACGTATGAAAAAGTGTTCCGGTACTTTTTCGACAACAGTTGCCCGGTAACTGTTCAGCGTGCCGTCACAGCTTTGCTGTGCGATGTATAAGGAATTTATTATCTGGTGCATAAAATGATGTACCGGACAATCCGTGGCGTGTGACTAACGCCAAAGTTTTAGGAGAACGCTATGACATTGGAAGAACTGCGCAAAATGCGCAATCAGATGAAAACAGAAGTTGAAAAACGCGAAACAGCCGGCAAGACAATACAGATTATCGTCGGTATGGGAACCTGCGGTATTGCTTCAGGGGCAAAGGATACGTTCAATGCGTTCCTTAAGCTTATTGAAGAAAACGGACTTGCAGATCACGTTATGCTCCGCCAGACAGGATGCATGGGGCTATGTTCGCACGAACCGACTGTTGAAGTCGTTGTGCCCGACATGCCGCGTGTTATTTACGGTGATGTCAAAGCCGATGTAGCGAAGGAAATTGTAGAACAGCACATTATTGGAAAGAAGCTGCTCAACAACCGGATCATCGACAAACCCGCTGCCGACATCATAGCGAAGTAATAGGAGACAACGATGGCATATTCACATTATATACTTGTATGCGGCGGTACTGCCTGCGAATCAAGTTCATCAAAAAAAATTTATGAAAATCTGAAAGCAGAGGCACAGGCTCTGGGCGTTGCAGATGAAGTGCAGATTGTTCAGACCGGATGTTTCGGTTTCTGTGAGAAAGGGCCGATCGTAAAAGTTCTGCCGGAAGATTCTTTTTATGTAAACGTAGTGCCTGAAGATGCACACGAAATTATTGCGGAGCAGATTGTAAAAGGACGTGAAGTTCCGCGCCTGCTCTATGATAAGAATAAAAAATCCACAGAAGAAGTTTCTGATATTCCGTTCTACAAAAAACAGATCCGTATTGTGCTCCGCAACTGCGGTGTGATCAATCCTGAAAGTATTGAAGAATACATTGCACGCGACGGATATCTTGCACTTGAAAAAGTTCTGTTTGAAATGACCCCTGAACAGATTATTCAGGAAATAAAGGATTCCGGGCTGCGCGGACGCGGCGGTGCGGGATTCCCGACAGGACTTAAATGGGAAGCAGGTCTTAAAGCATCCGGTGACGTAAAATATGTTGTCTGCAATGCAGATGAAGGTGATCCGGGAGCATATATGGACCGCTCCACGATTGAAGGCGACCCGCATTCAGTTCTTGAGGCTATGACAATCTGCGGAAAGGCAATCGGTTCGCACCACGGATTTATTTACATCCGCGCTGAGTATCCGCTCGCTGTACACCGCCTTGAAATTGCTATTAAACAGGCAACTGATAAGGGGCTGCTTGGAAAGAATATTCTTGGTTCAGGATTTGATTTTGACGTTGAAATCCGTCTTGGTGCAGGCGCGTTTGTCTGCGGTGAGGAAACGGCTCTGCTTCGTTCAATCGAAGGAAAACGCGGTATGCCTACTCCGAAGCCGCCGTTCCCGGCACAGGCTGGTCTGTGGGGAAAACCGACGATCATCAACAATGTTGAAACTTGGGCGAATGTTCCGGTTATTATTACGAAAGGAGCTTCCTGGTATAATAAAATCGGCGATGCCGATTCAAAGGGAACAAAAGTATTTGCCCTTACCGGTAAGATTGCAAACTCCGGACTTGTTGAAGTTCCGATGGGAACGACGCTGCGCGAAATTATTTTTGAAATTGGCGGCGGCATAAAGAACGGCAAAAAATTCAAGGGCGTTCAGACAGGCGGTCCGTCAGGCGGTATTATTTCCGATGCAGAACTTGATACACCGATTGACTATGGTGCACTTATCCGCATGGGCTCAATGATGGGTTCCGGCGGTATGATCGTCATGGATGAGGACGACTGCGTCGTCGACATTGCGAAATTCTACATGGAATTCTGCGTTGACGAAAGCTGCGGTAAATGCTCTCCGTGCCGTATCGGTACCCGCCAGATGTATGCAATCCTTGAAAAAATTTCACGCGGAAACGGCACAATGCAGGATCTTCAGAAGCTTGAAGACATTGGAAGCGCTATGAAAGCGTGTTCTTTGTGCGCTCTTGGACAGTCTGCTCCTAACCCGACACTTTCAACGCTCAAGAAATTCCATGAGGAATACCTTGCGCATGTTCAGGATAAGAAGTGCCCGGCAGGAAAATGCAAGCATCTGCTTACGTTCTTCATTACGGAAAAATGTATCGGATGCGGTGCCTGTGCACGCCAGTGCCCGGCAAATTGTATTTCCGGCGAAGTCAAGACACGTCATGTTATTGATCAGACGAAGTGCCTGAAGTGCGGCGCCTGCGAGCGTACTTGCAAATTCCACGCTATTGAGAAGAAATAGCCGCAGAAAGTACATCCGTGTACTTTCTGCTCCTGCAGTTTGCAGGCAAACTGCAAACAGTGTGGAAGAAATAGACGACGGGCCGTCCATGGCCCTATGCAGGGAAAATAGCGGTGGAAAGTAAGGTTATGTACTTTCTGCTCCTGCAGTTTGCGGGCAAACTGCAAACGGTGTGGAAGAAATAGACGACGGGCCGTCCATGGCCCTATGCAGGGAATTGGCCGCAGAAAGTGCATCTGTGTACTTTCTGCTCCTGCAGTTTGCAGGCAAACTGCAAACAGTGTGGAAGAAATAGACGACGGGCCGTCCATGGCCCTATGTCAAGGAGTTATTAACTATTATGGCTAAAGTAACGTTAACTATAAACGGGCAGCAGGTCACTGTTCCAGACGGAACTACGGTTAAAACTGCTGCTGAATCTATCGGTATAAAAATTCCGTCTCTGTGCTACAGTCCGGATCTTAAGCCGTGGGCTTCCTGCGGTTTGTGCGTTATTAAGAACGTCGATCCAAGAACAGGACGTGCTCGAATGGCCCGTTCCTGCTGCACAGCTGTAACACCGGGAATGAATATTGTTACTGACGATGCGGAGCTGCGCAGTGCACGCCGTACCGTTCTTGAGCTGATTCTTTCAAATCATCCGAACGATTGTCTTAAATGTTCACGCAATCATCAGTGCGAGCTTCAGGAGCTTGCTTCAGAGTTCGGACTCCGCACGGTCCGCTTTGATACAATCCTTAAAGGTCAGGAACCTGACGCTTCTTATAAAGAGATTGTGCTGTACCGCGACAAATGCATTAACTGCGGACGCTGTGTTGAAGTATGCCAGAATGTTCAGAACGTGTGGGCTCTTGAATACAACGGACGCGGAGATAAAACTGTCATCGGACCTGTCAGCGGCGTTGATTTGGCGCACAGTCCGTGCGTACACTGCGGACAGTGTGCTGTACACTGCCCGGTCGGTGCAATTACTTATACAAACCCGATTGAAGAAGTGTTCGATAAAGTTGCAGACAAGGAACTTACAACGGTTGCATCTATTGCTCCATCTGTCCGTGCTGCGATCGGCGAAGAATTCGGCATGAAAGCGGGTACTCTTACAACCGGAAAAATCTATGCAGCGCTCCGCGCACTCGGTTTCAAGTATGTACTTGATACGAACTTTGGAGCGGACCTTACAATCATGGAAGAGGCCAACGAGCTTGTGCAGCGTCTTACCACAAAGGGAAGTAAGATCCCGATGTTTACAAGCTGCTGCCCCGGCTGGGTCGATTATGCGGAGAAACGCTATCAGGACATTCTTCCTCACCTCTCAACAGCTAAGTCACCGCAGCAGATGCAGGGTGTCATGATTAAGACTTATTTTGCGGAAAAAATCGGTGTAAAAAAGGACAAGATTTATAACGTTTCTATTATGCCGTGCACCGCAAAGCTGTATGAGGCTTCACGCGACAAGCACATGAAAGCAAGCGGCGTTCAGGATTATGATATGGTTCTTACTACCCGTGAGCTTGCGCAGCTTATCCGCGAAGCAGGAATTGATTTTAATAATCTTCCCGAAGGAAAAGCAGACAGCCTTATGGGCGAATATACCGGAGCAGGTACTATCTTCGGCGCAACAGGCGGTGTTATGGAAGCCGCGCTGCGCACAGCGTATCACACGCTTACCAAGAAAGAGCTTGGCCCTGTCGATTATATGCCGGCCCGGGGTCTTGATGATGTTAAGACTGCAGAAGTCGACATTAAGGGAACAAAGGTCCGTATTGCTGTAGTTCATCAGCTTGGTAATGTAGATCAGGTTATTGAGCAGGTGCGCCAGGAACTTAAAGAAGGAAAGGAACCGTCGTTCCACTTTATTGAAGTTATGGCTTGCCGCGGTGGTTGTGTCGGTGGCGGCGGACAGCCGTACGGTATAACAGACGACGTCCGCAAGAAGCGGGCGGCTGCACTTTACAAAGATGATAAAGACAGCGAAATTCGTCAGAGTCACAACAATCCTGAGATCAAAGCAATCTACAAGGACTTCCTTGAAGAACCTGGCAGCGAGAAAGCAGAGAAATATCTGCACACTGCATATACAAAACGCGATATGTACAGCGTGGAGTAAACCAGTTCAGACCGAAATAGTTTAATTAACTGAAAATCCCGGGATATTTTATAGTGTTCCGGGATTTTTTTATTCCCGGGGAGCTTGTTGTTCCGGCGCGTATAAAGGAATCACTTTTTTTGAGTAGAAACAACTTTTTGTGTAATTTTGACCCATTTTTAGTGAGTATAAATGACCCATGTGGTAATTTTTGTTACAAGAAGCAGTAAATTTTATGGAATACTTGATGTGACACCAAAAAAGAACTCCCTTTTCTGCAAAAACAGCTCTTTCTGATACTTTTTTTACTTATTTTGTTTTTTTTATATAGTTGGCACATTAATTGCTATAGATATTAATGTAAGCCGTAGGGCTTAAAAAAAACAAACAATGATTGGAGGCTTTATATGAACGAGTTAGCACTTTTCAACAATTTCTTCGACAATGCGCTGGGCGATGTCATGCCGGAGTTTTCTTTTGACCGCTCTTTTAACATGCCGAAGGTCGACGTAAAAGAAGAGAAAGACGCATACATCATGCAGATGGATCTTCCGGGAATGACAGAGAAAGATGTAAACGTTGAGCTTGATCACAATATTCTTACCGTTTCTTCTCATCATGAAGAGGAGAAGGAAGAGAAACCGGATAAGAACGCAAAAAAGGAAGATCAAAAATGGCTTATCCGCGAGCGCCGCGTTAGTGAGTTCACCCGCCGCTTTACGTTACCGGATGATACGAATGGTGAAAATGTTGCAGCTTCCTTTAAGAACGGTGTTCTTACGGTAAATATACCTCGTAAGGCGCTTGCCGCTCCTAAAAGAATCGCAATCGCTGCCGCATGATGCAGCCCCAGATGGGATAAACCGGAAGATAGCCGTAGGCTGCCGGCCGGTTCATGTACATATGGTACTTGTCCACCGCAAAGGTGAATGAGCAGTTAAGTATTGATGGATTCAGCCGGTGCATAGCTATGGTGCGCCGGCTGATTTTATTTAACATTCGGGATAAGATGGTTGCATGAATCGATCTTTGTTTTTTTTATCCGTCTCGGAGTTTTCTGCAGGAATCTGTTATTTTTTAAAGCTGATTTTAAATTATTGCGCTGATTCAGAGTTTAAGAGCGGTTCTTCCAGAGTTCACCTGTTTTTTGTGGTTTTCTTATGTATGTTTATGCTGTCTGCTGTTTCGTGTGAAGGTTTGTCGGATTCTTCTGATACGCCGGGCGGGGATGCGGTTAATTATCGCGGTGAAATGAGAACTTTTGTTGAGGAGATATCGGAATATGCAAAAAATAAAAACCCGGGTTTTCTGATAATCCCTCAGAACGGTCAGACTGTTGCATGGGATAAAAATTCTGCAGCAGACGGTACTGTACCGCCGGGTGCGGGTAATGCGGCGTATATGACTGCCATTGACGGTACGGGACGGGAAGATACCTTTTACGGATACAACAGCGACAATACGGCCACAGAGGATGCGGTAAGTCTGTATTTGACGGGCGTATGCAAAAAATTTCTGGCACAGGGCAAGCCTGTTCTTTCTGTTGATTACTGTAGTTCTGAGGCAAATATAGTTGACTCGTATAAAAAGAACGCGGACTGCGGTTTTATTGGTTTTGCCGAACCTGATCGTGAACTTGCAATAATTCCGGAAAATGACAAATACGATGCAGCTTATTATCCGAACAAAAAGAATACTGGCGATGTAAATACTCTTTCTGATGCTAAGAATTTTCTGTTTTTACTTAAGGGAACCTCTAAAAACTTCAGTTTTTAGAGGTAACTCTGAAAGTGCGATGTTTTAAGTCGTGATATTACA
>DCFS01000249.1:23768-36524 GCA_002319875.1 Treponema sp. UBA1798
GCGATGTTTTAAGTCGTGATATTACAACGATTTAAAACTCGACGGCACCTCTAAAAAGTCACTGAAAGTGAGTTTTTAGAGGTGCCCTTAATATGTCTTCCGGGGATACTGACGGTTCTGCACTTATAAAGAAAATCGCAGCGACGAACTATGATGCTGTTATAATGGATGCGTTTGTTGATGGTGGAAATACACCGTACGCAGCTTCGCAAATTACCAGCCTCAAAACGAAAGCTGCCGGAGGGAACAGGCTCATTATTGCGTACATGAGTATAGGCGAAGCGGAAGACTACCGCTGGTACTGGAATTCGTCATGGGTACAGGGAAATAAACTGACAGATTATGCCCCTTCATGGCTTAATGCAGTAAATCCTGACTGGAAAGGTAATTACAAGGTAAAGTACTGGAATAAGGGCTGGAAGGCTCTGATTTACGGAAACGATTCGTCATATGTAAAAAAAATACTGGATGCAGGGTTTGACGGTGTGTATCTGGATATTGTTGATGCGTACGAGTATTACGAAAATTAGAAAACGCCGCTTCTGTTGTTTGCGGCGGGATTGTTCATTGTCTGGGATAAACAGTGATACCTGCACTGCTTTTTTTTGAGCCGGTATAATCGTTCACGACGGCAAGGGCATCTTCATAATCGTTTACAAGAATCTGTAGTTTAATGCTCAGCCCGGAAGTCGTTGCGTCGGTAAGCGGTCCATAGAATTTGTTGATATGGGTAAAGTCCGTATATGACGGAATTCCTGCTGATTGAAGCATTCCCTGCAGAAGGGCACAGTCACTCTGATTTGCAAGCTGAAGAAACGGTTGTGCCTTTTCACCACTCTGCACACGTTCAAAAAAAGCCTTGCTGAATTCGTCTGTATCCTTTGCATCGTCGGGGGCTGTAACTTCCGGGGATGATTTCTTCTGATTCTTCCATGCAGCATACCCGGCAATGCACAGTAAAACTGCACCACAAATAATGATAATCGGTAACATGGGGATTCTCCTTGGTTATTTTTCTGCATAGTACAGCTTTGCCAGTGCATATACAAGGGCAGAATTCCAGTAAATTGCAACTTCGTTTGTGCTGAAACTCTGGTAATTATCCGTATAACAAAGAAGAGGTGGTTTGTCAGCAAGAATATTCTGCGCGAACGGATCTTCAAGCTTTGCGTCCGGCCCGCCGGTGAGCATGCCTTTCATCGGGGTGTTTTTTGCAATTGATGGGCGGTGATGCGGATGCTGCGGACTGTGCGAACCGAATCCTGTTACAAAGCATTCCGTTAATGGATTACAACCAAGAATGTAATTAACCTGTGCATATGCGGTAGTTTTGTATTTGTCTTTTTTTGTTATATCGTAAGCAACGGCAAGCAGATGGGCGTTATTCAGGACTTCCATATTGCTTCCCCATACAGGAGTTTCTATTGTAAGGGCAAATCCCGATTTTTGTGACTGTACTATAAGTTCGTCTGCCCGGCTTTGAATTGATTTTTTTGCGTCGTTTACAAGCGATGCGGGGAATAACTCAGAATTTTTGATTACTATTTCATCAGCATACGCTTCCATCTGCATCCATCCGTATTCTTCCTTCCATGAAGCAGCAGCAGGATCTGCACGTATTTTTTTTGCCTCATCTGCATATTTATCGCTGCCTGTTGCTTTGCACAGCGATACCGCTGCAAAATAGCGTTCATCTGCATCATAATTATCCGCGTAAGCTCCTGTTTCTATGGTTCCGGGATTGGAAAAAGCCTGTATGGTATTCTGTTTAAGATACGTCCATGCTTTTTCTGCTGCAGCAAGTGCTATGTCTGCAAAATGCGGATTACTTTTCCGATAATATACCGATGCAAGAGCCATTGCCCCTGCAAAATCTGCTGTTGCAGGGGTAGAAACGGGGGAAACGATAAGCTGGTCGGTTTCAAGTTCCGGCATTTCAAACGGGGGAAATTTCCTGCAGGTTATCTTGTGATAAACACCGCCGTCGTCGCGCTGCATCCTGAGCATCCAGTCCAGTTCCCTCTGTGTTTCAGCAAGAATGTCGAAATCGGAATATGTGCTGCCCATAACGTCATGAGCGAGCATAAGATCGGTTACTGTTTTTGCAGCAGGTACAACATACCGGCCGTAATCTCCTGCGTCGTGCCATCCACCGTCTGCTTCCATATAATTATTTGTACCGAATATGCGCGCTATTCCGACATGGCACTGCGGATGGGCGAACACGGGGTCGGTGACTGATGTTCCGCACCGTGAAAGGGCAAAATAGTTCAATGCACTGGTGAGCAGAGGTGTGTATACGTTTTTGCTGACAGTGAAGGGAAAGCTTTGGTATTCGCCGCATTTTATTACATAAGTACCCGGTCTTTTTACGGCGGAAAAATCAGCGCGCGCAGTATATTCAGCTGCCTGTTCATCACGGACAGCCTTAGAAAGTTTACCTTTTAGTACTTCCCTGCCGGTTTCATCAAGTACGCTGAACGACAGTCCGTTTTTTTTAACTTTCACAAACGCTGTTTTTATGTCGTCCGGCCGATATCCTGCCTGGTTGATCCGTACGTAATCAGCACCGCCGTTTCCTTTGTCCGTATCCGTGATGGTATTGGTAAGCACAAGCGAGACATCCCTGAGTATGACTTCTGCAGGCATGTTTCCGTTGTCCCTGTCGGGAAAACAGCCCATGTTAAAGGCAAGACGGGGAGCCGTGTCGGAATCTTTCTTCATTTCAAAATCTATAGAATAGGTGCTCAACGCGGGCGTAAACGTATATGTACCGGCTGCATAAGGATGGTAATCACCGCCGTTTAACTGAATTCGTACTTCACATCCTTTGGGGACTGTTGCACTTGCGCTGAATTTAAGCGTATATTTTCCGCCCTGATAGAGCCGGAATCCGTCATAATAGAATTGTACCCCGTAATTAACGGTTCCTGTTGACGAAATGGAAATATCTGCCTGATTCCGGGAATATTGTGCAGTTGCGCTTCCGCCGGATAAGAAAAAATTCCATCCTTTGTCCTGTTTACTGAAATCTCCGTTTGTCAGCTGGTTCACACCGGTTTGCAGCCAGATTTTTGGGCCGGAATCTTTCTGTTCAAAAGGTTTAAATTTACTAGTACATGATAAAAATAATGACAACGTTGTAGTTAAAGATAATAATAACCTGTAGACTCTCATAGATTATATTATATCATGACTTATAAAAAACTGTACATAAAATAATGAAAAAGTTAGAATGACAGAATATGGATAAAGAGACAGAAGAGCGTTTTATTGCACTTGAAACAAAGCTTGCATATCTTGAGGATTTTGTTAATCAGCTGCAGGAGGTATCTGTAGCGCAGTCAAAGCAGATAGATGTCCTTAAGCAGGAAAACAAACTGTTGTCGGGAAGGCTCCAGGATTTGTCCGATAATCTTGAAGAAATTCCGAATAGAAAACCGCCGCATTATTAAACTATGGATCAAGAATAGTAAGGAAAAGTATGGAAAAAGCAAGTACGCAGTATAAGCGCGAGCATAAATCTGATTTTGGCCGCGAAAAAATCGAGATTTTGTATGAGGATGAATTTATTGTTGTGATTAATAAACCTTCGGGAATGCTGTCTGTTCCGTATCCGGGGAGTCATGTGCGTACGGCAATTGACGTTCTGGAACAGCTGATGCGTAAGAACGGAACGTATGCTGTCAGACACAGACCTTTTGTTGTTCACCGGCTTGACCGCGATACTTCGGGGGTCATGATGTTTGCGATGACTGAGCATATGCAGCAGAAAATAATGGGTTCCTGGCAGACGATGGTTACAGAACGGTTGTATCATGCTGTAGCGGAAAATCCGCATGAAGGGGAACTTCCTGATTACGGCATTATTAACGACCCGCTTGCTTACAACGCCTATAACGTCGGTTTTGTTCCGAAGGCTGGAGCTAAACCTGCTGAAGACGCCCGTCCGGGCAGATTTTCCGGCAGGGAAAAATCAATTTATGAAAAGCATCTGGGCTTTTCTGATGGAAAGGCAAAATTCAAAACGATAGAGGCACGGACGCATTTTAGAGTAATAGAACGCGGCCCTACTCATACGATGTTTGAACTTAGTCTTGATACCGGTAAGAAAAACCAGATACGTGCACATCTTGCGGCAAAAGGGTATCCACTTGCCGGTGATGAGAATTACCGCGCGCATACAGACCCCTTCGGACGGCTTGCGCTTCATGCACGGACGCTTGAATTTATTCACCCGGAGACGGGTGCGAGTATGAAATTTGAGGTGCCCGAACCGGAGGAATGGCTTTCGTATGTTAAAAAAGGTGACAGCCATCCTGTCGTACCGGTCTGGCAGAAAGTATTCGATACAAAACACACTGAAAAGAAAAAGAATATTTACAACGAAGCAAAGCATATAGAAAAGGAGCACGTAAGCGGCAGACAGCTTGCTCATATGAGCTTTATGGAACGCGGTAAGATCGGCAGGAAGAAAAAATAATTGTGAAGCAGGGCTGTCTGTAAAAGCAACGGAATTTTACAGGCAGCCCTGTTAATTAATTTTCAGGGAGCACTGTTTATGAAAAAACTATTGAGCTGTATGCTGGTATGCATCATTTTTTCCGGTTTGTCATTATCTGCCGCAGACGGAGTTATGTCCGGTGAAAAAGATATCAGGGTAGTTCAGACGAAATGGTTTGATATTATCTATCCGGAGGATTCCGAAGGTGCTGCAGCGCTACTTGCGGAAAAGGCAGATTCCGTTTATGAAGATGTTTGTTCTTCGCTGGGAACAGAACAATGGGCCAGGTTTCCTGTTGTTCTGACACCTGCACAGGATGAATTCAATGCATATTTTACGCAGGTCTTTTACAATCATATTGTTCTATATGATACGCCTGAAACAGAATCTATGGCGGTATTTTCTGATACGCTGTTATCCACGTTCCGGCACGAACTTACTCATGCTGTCACGTATAACATGAAGAACGAATTCTGGCGGACAGTCAGTGCAGTATTCGGTGATTGTGTTAATCCGGCATGGCTGTTCATGACAAGTTCTCATGCGGAAGGTGCTGCCGTTGCTTCTGAAAGTATGAGCGGAGAAGGTCGTCTGAATGATTCTTACAGCGCGCAGATGGTGCGGCAGGCAAAACTTGAAGGGCTGTTTTCCGGTTATGCCGATATATACGGTGCGCACGATAAATATCCCGGTAATCAGAATTACTATTTTGGAAGCGCGTTTGACTGGTGGCTGCAGAGGACGTTCGGTATGGAAAAGTATGCCCGGTTCTGGTATAAATGTGTAAATTTCCAGACATTTCATCAGTCTGCTGCATTTAAATCAGTATACGGGATTTCTGTGAAAGATGCGTGGAACCAGTTTGAAGATTCTGTTGCAGTTCCGGACATTCTGCCTGATCCGCTCGGTAATGACGGATATGCAGATTTTTTTTCGGGAACGCAGATAAGGTCTCGTGAGAACAGCCGCGGTTCATTATATACATCATTGTCTGCCGGCAGTACCGGTGTCGCTTATCGTGATCGTTATAGTAATAGTTTCTGGTTTTCAGAGTGGAACAAGAAAACCCGGCAGTATAAGGAAAGCAGGAAATTATTTACGGTTTTGAACACAACAAGGGCTGTCCTTTCTTCTGACGGAAAATACGCTGTGGTGAGCTTGACAAGTGAAGGGCACGATGTTCCGAAAAACGAAGTGCGTATATACGGACTGAACAGCCGCGGGTGGTATCCGGTTAAAGGTACGGGGCTCCGCGATGCTGCGGTTATTACGTATCAGGGAAAACATTACCTTGCGGCGGTAAAAACAAAGTCTCGGAATACAGCTCTCTCTATTTATGCCTTGAATGAAAATAAAGCAGGAACCCGTATCCTGAATGCAGAACTGGTTGAGCAGATTCCGTTTCCCTCCGGTGATGTTCCGTTTGCACCTGCAGATGGTGGTGACGGTGCTGTGGTATATGTTTATAAATCCGGTTTGAACTGGTCGATAAGGTTTTATTCAATAGCAGACGGTACAGTGTCGGATTATAAAACACCGGTAGACCGTATGGTAATCAGGGATGTTTCACTTGCCTCTGTCCATGGCAGAGAAAAAACATATGTGTTTTCCTGGACAAAACCCGGTTCAATGCCGCGGTTCGGCGAATTTACCACAGGTTCGGGATCTGATGTAGTGATGAAACTTCAGTCAGGCGATGTATCGGGAGGTGTATACTGTCCCGTTCTGCTCAGCAACGGACGTATTGCGTACTCGGGAGAATTTTTCCGGGACTGGCGTCTTATTACAGTTGATCCTGAAAAAATTGCCGCTGATGTTTTTATCATACATACTGAAGTAAAAGTTTCAGCTCCGGTTAGTAATGCGTCTGATAAAATCCCCGGCAAAAATGATTCAGCAGAGGGGCCGCACACGGACTATCCACAGCTTAGTAATGCTAAAAAATACAACTTGTTTAACTACTATAAACGTGGATTACTTTTACCTTTCAGCGATAATGTAACTTACGCATATGAGGACGGAAAATTTTCAACGACGCTTATTCCGTTCGGGGTAACATATGCGTCGTCGAATCCCTGGTCTTCATGTATTGCAGAAGTGTCGGCCGGATACAATCCGTTTACAAACAGCGGTGTAGTAAAAACAAGTTTTAAGAGCGGAACTGCGACGTCTCTGTTCTCTTACGTGTTTTCCAATCAGGCAGAATTTGACCGTCACGGGTATAAACAGACGATGAACGTTGCGAAGTTATCATCGGTAGTCCCTGCCGGTAATATTTCATATATTACGTTTGGAAATGAAACAGATATTTTTGAGGGCCGGCAAAGTCTGACTGAATATTCTGAAGGGGATGCGCAGAAGGTGTACAGCCCGAAGTTTTTTTTTGGTTGTCTTGAAAACGACTATATGACAGCTTTGTTTATTGGGCAGAATCAGTTTTCTGCTGGATATACAAATATTCATAAAACAGGTCCGGGAACCTACGAGGAGGGTGGATTTTCAGTCTCTGCTTCTTATCTTGCTTCGTATATTTCAAATGCAGGAGATGCTCTGTCGTGGAATAATTTTTATCAGAATATTTCCCCGGAAATCATTGTTAAGCTGCCGTGGCTTCTGCCGTACATATGCAGTTATGGATATACGTATAATTTTCCGATAAAAATAGAGTCTGCACTTTTTTCGTCCAAATCTGCGTTTCTGAGTAATACGGGGAACGTAATACTATTTGCAAGTGAGATACAAAAGGCTGTTCCGTTCCTGACTCTGTTGTATATAAGCAGGTACAGGCTTTCTGCAGAGTATACCGGCGAATTTAAATATACCGGCAGTCAGTCATGGGATTTTCTGAATACGCCGGAACTTATGAAACAGATGTGTGCGGGTGATATGAATTATTATGACTCAGCAGGCTTGCAGGCTGTTGTAACGATGATACCGAATTTCGGTGTTTTTGCCGCTTATTCTTCATCTATTAATCTGAGTGCAGAGTTGAAATATCGGATTCATAAGACTGTCAGTCAGAATCCGCTGGTTTTTGAAATAGGTTTTGTTGCAGCGTATTAGAAGTATCGGGTAAAGCAGGTGTATGTTTTTTTGTGTACACCCGCCTTTTATTTTTTATTTACCCAGCGTCAGAAACGCTTTATAACAGTTGTATGCCTGTGAGATATCTTCCTTGCTTGTTATTTCCCAGGGAGCATGCATACTCAGAACAGAGACACCCGCATCAAGTACGTCCATACCATATTTTGCAGCAAGATAGGCGATTGTTCCGCCTCCGCCCTGATCAACCTTGCCAAGTTCAGCCATCTGGAACGAAACATTATTCTGTGCCATTATTGCGCGGATTTTGGCGATGAATTCAGGATTTGCATCGCTTGCGGATGACTTTCCTCTGCTTCCGGTATACTTGTTGAACACAATGCCGCCGCCAAGGAACGATGAGTTATCCTTGTCGTATAAGCCGCTGTTCAGAGGATCGTATGCCGCGTTTACGTCGCTGGAGAGCATTGAAGAATTTGCAAGGCATCTGCGCAGCATCAGGTCGCTGTATCCTGCGCTCATACGTGCAATAATTTCCGCCGCCGCATTTTCTAAAAAATGGGAACCCATACCAGTAGCTCCCACGCTGCCTATTTCCTCTTTGTCTACGCATATACAGCAGTTTGTACGGGAAGCGGCTGTGCTGTCAAACAAAGCCTGTGCTGAAGTATAAGCACAGGAACGGTCATCCTGACCGTAGGCAAGAATAAGCGACCGGTCAAGACCGCAGTCGCGGGCGGGACCTGCAGGAACAATCTCCAGTTCTGCTGAGCCGAAGTCTTCTTCTTCAATACCATACGTATCTTTTAATAATTTGAGAATTTCTTTTTTGCATTTTTCCTTTTCTTTGTTTTTTGATTCCTTTGCGTCTTTTTCGCCTTTTGAAGGAATTTCCGAACCAAAGACAATGTCAAGATTTTCTCCGGGGATAAAGTCGGAAGCCTTGTCTTTCATCTGATCCTGCGCAAGATGCGGAAGAATATCAGAAATACAGAATACCGGATCATTTTCGTTTTCACCGATTTTTACATCTATCACGGTACCGTCTGTTTTGCAGACAACGCCATGAACTGCGAGCGGAATTGTTACCCACTGGTATTTTTTGATACCGCCATAGTAATGCGTATTTAAATATGCTACGAAATCTTTTTCATACAGCGGATTCTGTTTTACATCAAGCCGCGGTGAGTCGATATGCGCACCAAGAATATTCATTCCGTCTTCAGGACTGCCGGTACCGATTTCAAAAAAAGCTGCAGCTTTGTTCATTTTCTGAATATAGACTTTGTCGCCCGGTTTCAGAACGGTATATACAGAAATATCTCTGTATCCGTGTTGTTCAGCGAGCTGAATAAGCTGTGTTACACATTCCCGCTCTGTTTTTCCGTTGTTTAAAAATTTTTTGTAGTCAGATATAATTTGTTCATCCATAAAAGTAGTATACCTCTTTGAAAGTATATAGTGTATTAAAATACATTTCAAATGGGGTTTATGATAAATAAAATTATAGTAATACATAGTTTTCTGTTTTTGTGGATAAAAAATCAACTGGATGTATTGAATGCGTTAGTGTTGCTACAATAAACAATCTCCAGTATGCTTCATCAGAATCTGGAAAGTTTGAAGTAAAACCAAATATCAGAGGATGGTAAAAAAGTGTATTATCGTGTTGTTGATGATTTAATTGAACCTGCAGGCAAAGAACTTGACAGCAGGATTATAACAAGAGATTCTCCGCGGAAGAAACGTGCAAACCAGCTTTATGGGTTATTTGACTGTATCGGAACTTTTTCTGCAAAAGAAGATTTGAATCTTGCTGTTGCAATGAATATTGCTGCATTTCCTGAAATTTATATTCCACCTCTTAAGAATGCGCTTGCCTCGGGCAGGCAGGAAGTGTCTTTTGGTGACATCGGCTGTTTCATGATTGACAGGGAAATAAAAATTAAGGAACTTGTTGATTACATTACGAGGTACCAGCGGTTATGCAGCGAGTCAAAGACCTGGATCACGGAAAAGGAAGCTGACCGCGAATGTGTGTGGGAATACGTGTGGGAAAAGGAGCGGCGGCGTATAAATGTGGAATTCCCCGCGAGGGGACAGTCTGTCTTTTTGTTTGAAAGTGAATTTGATGCTGACCAGTACCGAGAGGATTATTACGGAGACTTTGGGACGGTGATGCAGGTTGAAATAAAAGATCAGCGGGCGTTCGGTAAGTATGATATGTCCTGGTTTACCGATGTTCCTTCCGGAATTACGTACAGAGAATCAGCAATGTATGCAAGAAATTACTGGCTCAGCAAAGAAAATAACGAACCTGTATGGGAATGCCTGCTTGACGGTACATATGTACTTACTCCTGTTGAAGGAGATATTCCTGCTCTGCCCGGTATTAACTGAGTATATGCAGTAAAAAAAAGAGTGACTTAAAACTATGAAAGGTCTTTGAGTTGTTGTTTCTCTTGACAGAATCAATGTTACTGTATACAGTAATTATATTGTTCAGGAGAATATATGCTTGTTGAAACACTTTCCGGTGAAAGATACACACCTTTTTCGGTTGCAAAAAAATTCGGGGCAAAGGCAGTATTGGAGTCGGCCTCGTTTACGGACGGTAAGAATCGTTTTTCTATTCTTATGCTGGACGAGGCATTCCGTGTTATTCAGGATGATGACGGGGTGGCATTTATTGTAGACGGGCAGAGGCGCCCGGTATATTTGATGAAAAACGGTGATATTCTTGACGTGCTTCGGGAAATAGCAGCCGAAAATCATACAGAGAAGGGGCCTGGAGCTGAGTTTCCCCTGCCGTCGGCCGGAATTGGCTATTTAGGTTATGAGTTCTGTTCCCACTGTGATACAATTCATCTTGCCAGGCAGGATGACACGCTCGGAATTCCCGAATCTGCTTTTATAATAGGGCATACGTTCATTGTGTTTGACCATTTTTCTGAAAAAATTTATGTCTGCGCTCAGAACTACAAGGAACATGAGATTGATCTGCAGGCTGCCGTTGATAACGTTAAGAAGCGTCTTGGTGATCTGGATTTTTCTTATATGGCCGAACCGGAAACTGATTTTTCTTCAACGGTGATAACCGATATTCAGCAGTCACATGACGAGTATGTTGAGAAAGTGATCGGGCTGAAAAAACGTATTCGTGCAGGTGATATTATTCAGGCGGTTCCGTCCCGGCGGCTGCAGATAAAAAGTGATATTCCGGCTCTGGAGGTTTACCGCCGTCTGCGTTCAGTGAATCCGTCTCCGTATTTGTTTTATCTTGATTTTGGCAGTTTTCAATTTACCGGTGCCTCTCCTGAAAGTCTTGTACGGGTAAGAGACGGGGCAGCCGAAATTCATCCGATAGCGGGAACAAGGCGGCGCGGCAAAAACAGTGCGGAAGATGAATTGCTGCGTGAAGAACTTCTTAATGATCCCAAAGAGAGAGCAGAACATCTGATGCTGGTTGATTTGGCCCGCAACGATTTAGGACGTGTATGTGCAGCAGGGACGGTTGAAGTAACACATTTTATGACCACAGAATTGTACAGCCATGTCATTCATCTTGTTTCAGAAGTAACAGGAAAGATACTGGACGGAGAACAGGCTATAAAAGTTCTTCGTGCCGCATTCCCCGCAGGAACGGTCAGCGGTGCTCCGAAAATCAGCGCTATAGAAATCCTTTCAGCGCTTGAGAAAAACAGGCGTAATTTTTATGCGGGTGCCGTCGGTTACATTACGGGTGATAATGCTCTTGATTTCTGTATTGCAATACGATGCGCGTTAAAAAAAGACGGAGTTTGGAATCTGCAGGCGGGTGGCGGTATTGTTAACGCATCAGATCCTGAGCGGGAATTTGAGGAAACCTGCGAAAAACTGGCAGTAATGCGTTCTGTTATCGAGGGGATAAAGTAATATGTAATTCTTGTAAGTTACTGTCTTTTGTAGTACAGTAGACGTCCGCGGGGTGTTATGATTGAATTAATCACAGGACCTATGTTTTCCGGTAAATCGACGCTGCTGTTTCAGAAAATGGAACGGTATGTATATGCGCATAAAAAAGTTGTGCTCGTGCGTCCAGAATGTGATACGCGGAAATTTTTTTCCCATTCTTCCCTTGATACCGGACTGAGCAGACTTGCTGATGCTCAGAAAATCGACACAATTGCAGTTTCTGAATTTTCAGACTGTGCACAATTTGATGAATATGATGCAGTTTTCGTTGATGAATATTTTATGATAAAAAACTGCTGGTGCCTGGCAGGTTCCTGCAGAGCGGAACATGACGTTTATTTTGCGGGACTTCTTGCTACGTCAGAATGTTCACTGTTCGGCGAAGCCGTAAAACTTCTGCCGTATTGTGATTCTGTTATTAAGCTTAACGGGGTGTGTACGCAGTGCGGCAGCCAGCTTGGGAATTATTCTTATTACAAGCAGGGTGTAAAAACAAGCGATATCGTTGTGGGTGATAACGAATATACATGCTTATGCCGCGACTGTTATTTAAAAAATCAGCAGGAAAAAGAAGCTCAGCCGCATCTTGATACTCTCCAATAAAATGGATAAATTGCAAAAATGGTGGCATTTTTCTGTGCCGGGACAATTGTATTACGGCAATGCGTTTTGTTCAGCGTGTCCCGGCATTGGTCCGGTTATAGTTTTGTAAGGCCAGCTTATAATTCCGCCTAAATCAAGAACGTGTGTGTAACCAAGTTTGACAAGTTTCCGCGCTGCTATGTTGCTGCGACGGCCCGTCCGGCAGTACACGATGATTACAGCATTCAGATCGGAAAGCTGAGGAGGACATTCATCTGTTATTGTTTCATTGGGAATAAGAATGGCTCCGGGTATATGAGCTGTTTCATATTCGTCCTGCCTGCGGACGTCTACAAGGAAAAACGGCTCACTTCCTGTGATAAGTGCCTTTCCCTGTTCCGGTGTTATTTTGAGCGGATTGCCTGCAGCAAAACAGGAACTACATCCGAAAAAAGCTGCTGCTCCTATCAATAGTGAGCGGATATTCATAACATCTCCTATAAAAACTCCGTATTAGCGGTGCATCAGGAAGACGCAGATTGCAGTTTTTGCAGCGCTAAAACTGCTCATGATAAAAAGTACACGGACGTATTTTTTATCATACCTCCTTTATCTGTACTAATAGAGTTACGTGTATTACTGAAACTATATTAGGGAACCTCTAAAAACTTCAG
>DCFS01000249.1:36816-53219 GCA_002319875.1 Treponema sp. UBA1798
AAAGTGAGTTTTTAGAGGTGCCCATTAGTTATACTGTTAGATTGTCAATCAAAGGAAAGCGGCTGGTGTAGATCGTTTTCTGACATGGTGATTGACGAAAAAAATGAATTATGTAATTATAGGCTAATAAACGTTAGCTTACAGGGGTTCGTATAATGAAATCTGAAGAACTTACAGAATATTTAAATAACGGCGTTAGTCATATAATAAAAATTGTAATGAGCGGTTCAGGAAGTCTGCGTGAGCAGTTGTTTATTCTGTCGTTCGGACGCAGGGCCCGTAAAGCGGCACAAAAACGTACAAATCTGGAATATACCGGGTTGCATGTGCCGGCATTCATTATTGCAAGTATAACGAATTCCTGCAATCTTTTTTGCAAAGGGTGTTATGCACGTGCAAATAATATCTGCGGAACGGCAGAAGGTTGTGGAAGAAAAAAACTGCTTACCGCAGCTCAGTGGGACGGAGTTTTTCAGCAGGCTGAAGATATGGGAATTTCATTCTGTCTGCTTGCAGGAGGAGAACCCTTGCTTCGTACTGACGTACTTGAAACTGCGGTACGGCACAGGAATATAGTATTTCCCGTATTTACAAACGGTACTCTATTTACCCGGGAAAAAGTTAAATTTTTCAGCAGATATCCCAGTCTGATTCCTGTTATAAGTATCGAGGGAAATGAAGGTACAACAGATAATAGACGAGGCCAGGGGACATTCTCTAAATTAATGGATACGGCTGCAAAGTTTCAAAAATCGCGGTTACTCTGGGGTGCGTCTGTAACGGTTACTTCAGAAAATCTCCATGAAATAAGTACGGAAACGTTTATAAAACCGCTGTATGACAAAGGGTGCCGCATTGTTTTTTTTATCGAATATGTTCCTGCTGCACCAGGGACAGAACAACTTGCTCCCGATGCTGAAGATCGGAACGAACTGATCACTGCAGTCGACGTACTGCGCATAATGTTCAAAGGAATGCTTATACTGTCGTTTCCCGGTGATGAGAAATATATGGGCGGTTGTCTTGCCGGCGGACGAGGTTTCTTTCACATTAATCCGTACGGAGGTGCAGAACCGTGCCCATTCTCTCCGTATTCGGACACAAACGTTACGAACAGTTCTCTTCGCGATGTTCTTATGTCACCACTCTTTGCAGAGTTGAATAAATCCGGGTTGAACGGCACGCTGCATAACGGTGGATGTGCACTTTTTGCGGAACATGAAAAAGTTGCGGAACTTGCAGAACCAGAAGGAAGCAGATATGAAAAAAGGTTCGACGAGAGATTTAATAATTGACTGTGCGCTTACGCTCTTTTCTATTCAAGGATACGGTGCTGTAACAGTTCAGCAGATTGCAGAAAATGTCGGTATTAAGGCACCTTCTCTGTATAAGCATTTTAAAAGTAAACAGGAGATATTTTCTGCAATTATAACCGAGCTTTCCGGACGATATGACAAACAGATAGCATTGTTTCATATTGGCGGAAATGATGCGCTTCAGGACCGCTATCAGTTTGCTGATATGAGTGCGGATACTATAGTAAAACTTGGTGATACTTTGTTTTCTTATTATCTGCACGACAGCTTTGCGGTACGCTTTCGCAAAATGCTTACCATCGGGCAGTTTTCCAGCAGGGAACTTTCGGAAATATATGTAAAACAGTATATTGACGATTCCTTGTCGTATCAGACTGTCTTGTTTTCTTTTTTTATAGAGAAAGGACTGTTTGTACCGGATACAGCTGCGGACATTGCTGCGCTGCAGTTTTTTGCACCGATTTATATTCTTCTTGAAGAATGTACTGCGCTTCCTTCAAGAGAGGCAGATGCAAGAAAAATGCTGGAAAGGCATATCAGGCAGTTTGTCTTTATGTATATGAAGAAATAGCTATTTTCCAATAATTTTCCAGTGTTTTTCAACCTTATTGAGTAGTTCGCATCCATTTTTTGTAACCAATACAAGATTTTCTATGCGGATTCCGATTTTTCCGGGCAGATATATTCCGGGTTCAATGGAAAATATCATTCCTTCACGAGCTTCTGACATATTTGAACTGCTCACGTCTCCCGTTTCATGATCGCTCTGTCCTATGAAGTGCCCCAGCCGGTGCGTAAAGTATTCACCATACCCTGCCGTGCAAATTATACTCCGGGCAGCAGCATCAATATCGCAGAAACGTACTCCGGGACGGACAATGTCCTCTGCTGCTTCATTTGCACTCCGGACAAGATCATGCAAATCGGTATGTTTCTTTTGTGCATTCATGAAAAAATTTGTGCGTGTCATGTCTGAACAGTACTGGTCTTTTTTGCAACCCATGTCTATAAGTACACAGTCGCCGTCCTGCACGATTGTGTTGTCCGGTACGTGATGAGGATCTGCTGCGTTAGCTCCGAACGATACGATCGTTTGAAAGCTCGGACATTCTGCACCTTCCGCCTTGAACTGTGCGTCGATATATTCAGCGACATCTTTCTCTGTGCTGCCGCTTTTGATAAAGGCGAATCCCTTTTCTATGCATATATCGTTTATGCGGGATGCTTTTTTCATGTGTTCCTGTTCTACAGAATCTTTGCATGCGCGCATGTCGTCGACGCAGTCAGAACCCAGAACATATCGTACGTTTTTGTTATATTCTGTCAGTGGTATAAGAAAACGGGCTGACCAGTTCTTGTCAATTCCAATAGTACCGGATTGTGCGGTATTTTCGGCAAGTATCTGTACTGCGTTTTCGTTATCGGTGAACCAATATTCTTCAAAATCAGTATGCGGAATGTCGAATAATTTATTGACAAAAAGTCTGCCATTCCTGTTCTGTTCAAGATAAAGCACGTACATCCGTTCGTACGGTTCGTTTTGTATACCCGAAAGATACCAGATGCTCTGCGGATCACTTATGATCAGGCCGTTAAGCTGCTTTTCGTTCATTGCAGCACATACACGGTCAATACGTCTCTGATATATAGAAGAATTCATTTTATAGTTTCCTTTGAATATAAAACTATACCGTGATTTTCAAACATGCTCAATGGAAAGCGCCGGCACAGGTATTTTTTGCCAGTGCTGGCGGTTCATGTATACCTTGTATTAAAGTACTTTGTTCAGGAAATCAATGGTGCGATGTTCCTTCGGATGAGCAAAAATATCTTCCGGCACGCCTTGTTCTACAATATAGCCGCCGTCCATAAATATAACATGATTGGAAACTTCACGGGCGAACCCCATTTCATGTGTTACGACAATCATGGTCATACCGTTTTGTGCAAGTTTTTTCATGACTTCAAGGACTTCGCCGACCATTTCCGGATCAAGCGCGCTTGTAGGTTCATCAAACAGCATAAGATCGGGTTCCATCGCAAGCGCACGGGCAATGGCGACACGCTGCTGCTGTCCGCCGGAAAGCTGTCTTGGATAACTGTAGGCTTTTTCTTCAAGACCAACCTGCTCAAGCAGTTCATGTGCTTTTTTTTCAGCTTCGTCCTTCGTACAGTGTTTTCTGTCTACAGGGGCAAGCATAACGTTACCAAGTACAGAAAGATGGGGAAACAGATTGAACTGCTGGAAGACCATGCCGATATTCTCGCGGATCCTGTTAATATCTGCGTGTTTTTTCGTAATCAGTTTTCCATCGATTTCTACAGTACCGCTGTCGGGCGTTTCAAGTGCGTTAATACATCTTAAAAACGTGCTTTTTCCGGAACCTGACGGTCCGATAATACTAAGAACCTCTCCGCGGTTTACGGAAATCGAAACATCTTTAATAACTTCAAGACTGCCAAAACTTTTTTTCAGGTTAGTGACGTTTACCATTGCCATTGCGGAGACTCCTTTCCAATTTATTTGAAAGCATTGAGAGCAGTTTAATTAGGATAAGATACATGAGAGCAACCAGAGCCCATGTTTTGAACGATTCAAATGTCGTGGCAATTATTAATTTTCCGGTCTGAGTGAGTTCCCTGATGCCGATCACAGAAAGAATCGACGTATCTTTGAGTGTGATAATGAACTGATTCAGCAGTGCCGGAATAACGATGCGGATTGCCTGAGGAATGATAACTTTAAACATGGCGTGAGACTGGGGAAGACCCAGAGACCGGGCTGCTTCCATTTGACCTTTGTCAACAGCCATAATGCCGGAGCGGAAGATTTCGGATATATATGCGCCGGCATTGAGTGTAAGCGTAATAATACCTGCTATGTCGGGAGAAAGTCTGAATGCAGGAAGAAAGGTCTGAAGCAATTGCGGGATACCGAAGTAAATAAAGAAAGACTGAACGATAAGCGGTGTTCCACGGATTATATCAAGATACACAGAGTCTATGATTCTGAGTATCTTGCTCCTGGAAAGCGCCATAAAACAGAATACCATACCAAGAACAGCACCCAGCACGAGAGAAACTATAGTCAGCCGTACGGTTACGAGAAGACTTGCTGCCAATCTTGTTAATACTACAGACCAATCCATAAAATAAATTCCTATAAATATTATTAATTATTATTTCTGAATGTATGTATCAAGTATTTTCTGATACGTACCGTTTGCTTTTATGTCCTCAAGTCCTTTGTTGAACTTTGCGAGCAGGTCCCCGTTGATCCCTTTGCTTACTGCAAATCCGTATGAGCTACCTTTTTCTTTAGGCGTTACTATTTTGAGTCCGACGTTTTGTGAGATAGCGTAACCAAGTACTGGATAATCCTCAAAACATGCAACCGTATTGCCTGTTCGGACATCTTCATACATATTTGCAGAATCTTCAAAATATGAAACGTCAAATCCGTATTTATCTTTGATTGATTCTGCAAAAGCGGCACCTTCTGTACCTGTTTTAATTGCGACTTTTTTTCCTTTAAGTTCATCATAAGATGTTATGCTGCTGTTTTTTGCGACGCCCATGACAACTCCTGAATCGAAATACGGTTCAGAAAAGTCGAATTTCTGCTTGCGTTCTTCAGTGATGCTCATACCTGCGATGACACCGTCAGACTGTTTTGATTCAAGGGACTGAACCGCCGCGTGAAAACCGAGAATCTGCAGCTGATATTTAAATCCCTGATCCTTTGAAATGGCGTCAAGAATATCCATATCGATCCCGACGAATTTACCGCTTGCGTTTTCGAATTCGAACGGAGCAAAAGTTGTGTCTGTCGCAATGAGATAGACTTTGTCAGATGCCTGAGCGTTTTTTTTAGCACAGCCGATGAAAGCTGCGCTAATAACAACCGCAGCCAGCAGGGTAGAGATGATTTTTTTCATATAACAACTCCTTTGGGAAACTTTTTGAAAAGTATTACTTATTTTACTGTTCTTTGCAATATTATACAGCGGTATACATAGCGGTAAACTGTAAAATATGTTATAATAAATTAATCTGTAAATTCAGAGAGGCCTTTTTATGGTAAGAAAGTGTTTTTTTTTCAGCAGCACTGTTTACTGCATACTGTTTTTAAATTGCTTCAATTATTTCGCATGATATACAGCAGTCCTTTTACGATTCTTTGCTCTGTGTTGTAAAAGTGACCGCCTGCATTGAATTCAAAGAACGGAGCATAGGGTTCAAGAGCCCTGATTGTTTTTTGCGTGCAGTCTTCCACTGCTGCCATAATAGAACTGCGGGATTCCTTTTCCCTGTCGCCGAGCGAAAGATAGATATGCGGGGAAGACACAGCCGGCGTATGGGACTGCACATATCCTACCCACTGAGGAAACCATAAGGAACCAGACATACAGGCATAACGTGAAAAATTTTTGCTGTTATACAATACATACAGTGTAAACAGACCTGCGAGTGAATAACCTGCAAGCGATCTGGATTCGGAGACTGGAAGCGTACGGTACGTTTTGTCTATTACGGGCACGATTTCCTGTTCAAGAAACCGAAGAAACTGCGGTCCTCCGCCTGCAAAAGGGCCAAGATTTTTACCAAGCTTTGGTACGCTCCATGGAGAGAACGGGGTATTCCAGTCTTTTCCTTCAATGCCTGCAAGAATAAACGGCGTACAACCGGCATTAAAAGACGGCATAATCTGCTGCATTATCGGGTCTACCTCAGGTTCTCCTATAAGGTAGACTACCGGGAAACGGCATACTGTTTTATCATACAGCGGAGGAAGTGCAATGTTTACGGTAATATCTTTAATTTTCATACAAATGAATCAGAAAATCTGTGCTGTAATCATTTTATATGATAATTGAGTCAATTGCAAAAGATTTTGCTTTACAATCAGTCTGTTTGAAAATTCAACTCAATCAGCAGTCGTACATATGTACTTTTTTCCCATTTGAAAGGAGTACGGATTTTTATAGTTTTCTCCGATATTGTTAGTAGAGGAGCAAACTATGTTCAAGAAGATAATTGTTTCTTTGCTGCTGTGTGCAGCAACAGGACTTCTTTTTGCTGCAGATGCAGAAGAAGCGCAGATTGATACATCGATTCTTGATAAGGCGTATGTTGAAACATATATCAACGATACAGCGGCCGTATCATGGAAAAACTACAGTACCGGAAAGCAGATCCGTGATATGGGCCGCAGACTTGGTGCAGAGATTAAATACCAGGAGCAGGTGAATCATGCTAAGTCGCCGTATGCAGGCGGGTCTCCTGATTTTAAATACAAAGCAGTCCGTATTTACCCAGGTACAAAGGCAGGTGCAGATGTTATTTATATTGAAAAGCATGCTCGTGTAAACACAATTCAAAATATGCGCCGCATTGTTTCTGGGTATATCGAACGTGCATATGATATTCCAATGGAAAAATCCGATGAAATTGCCAAAAAAATCTGCTATTGGAATACAAATCATTACAACGACAAAGCATATTTCCAGGCAAATTTCCAAGTGCGCGTCCGTGAGGTTTTTTCAAATAAAACGCCGATAATCGGTCTTGCCCGTTCATACAGGAACTGGCCGGGCAAAACACGTATCGTTATTCCGTTTGTTCTGATCAAGCAGACGGTACCCGATGCGGTAGAACCGGCACCACAGCAGGAAGCAGCTGCACCTGAACCAGCTCAGGAACCTGAACAGCAGGCAGCAGCCCCTGCCGTTGAACCTGTAAAAACCGAAACTGTACCTGAAGTATCAGAAACAAAGGCAGGGCTTCCTGCTCTTACAATTATTCTGCTGATTGTTCTTATTATTGCTGCTATCGTACTTATCTCGTTCCTGGTAAAGCGCGGAATGGATAAGAAAAAGGAAGATGAAAACGATGTGAAATAATGAATAAAGATTCTGCCTTTGCAACAGCAGGGGCGGATTTTATTCGTACATGAAAGCCGCATTCGGAAGCAATAGACTTTTGAAAGCGGCTTTTTATTTTTCGTACATATACATACTGAACAGCTTCCATGGAAAATTGAAGCTGTTGAAAAACAAACAGAATGAACTAGAAACGAAAGTAAATAAAAGGATTATACGTCGAAGCTACAAGCATACATACTGAAACTACAAAAAGACATATAATGCAGAACAGTTCAACTGCAAAACCTGCGGTATATACATGAATTTTACCGTATACAGTTTTTAATACCGGTGTAGATGCAATAACGGCCGGAATAAAGAAGAAAGACTTGCTCATAACTGATGCATGCTCTGCTATGTATTGTCGTGTTGAAATATCGGACGAAGTAAACATCCGGTAAAGAATATTGCCCAGATCCGCAATACCCGTTATCCTGAATAGCACCCATCCGATAACAACGAAGAACATCGATATTACAATAGTTAATAGCCTGGGCAGTTTTGCAATTATTTTTCCTGTGAGCAATTTTTCTATTAACAACAATAAAGCGTAGTACAATCCCCAGAGTATGAAATTCCATTCAGCGCCATGCCAGAATCCGGTAAGCATCCAGGTAATAATGATATTACGGATAAATTTTGTACGGGAGCATCTGCTTCCTTCCAGTGGTATGTATACATAATCTCTGAACCAGGAGGAAAGCGTAATATGCCATCTGCGCCAGAAGTCTGTAATAGAACCTGAAATATACGGGTAGTTGAAGTTCTGTGGAAAATGGAAACCAAACATTCTGCCAAGGCCGATTGCCATCCGGCTGTATCCTGCAAAGTCAAAGTAAATCTGGAATGTATATGCTATAGCTGCTATCCAAAGAATCATGCAGCTTGAATTTTTGTAATCTTTGAATATGGTGTCTGCTATAACAGCCATGTTGTTTGCAATAATGACTTTTGCTGCAAGCCCGATAATGAACTGTTTAAGGCCGTTAATAAAATTATTAAATGACTCGTGCCTGTTATTAATTTCATTTTCAATCTCAATGTAACGGACTATAGGGCCGGCGATGAGCTGCGGAAACAGTGTAATATACAAAGTAAGATTGAGGAAGTTTTTTTGTGCTTCTGTTTTTTTCCAGTATACGTCGATGATGTAAGAAAGCGCCTGAAATGTATAAAAACTGATTCCAATGGGCAATGGAAAACCCGGATCGTAAACAGAAGTATGGCAGAAATAATTAATATTTCTCACAAAGAATCCGGCATATTTAAAAAATCCCAGCGCACCAAGATTGCAGATTACTGCCAGAATCAGAAATAATTTCCTGCCGGAATGTGATGTGTTTTTTTCAATCTGAATGCCGAATAAATAGTTTACCGCTATTGAAGCCATCATAAGAAGGATATAACGGGGTTCCCCCCAGGCGTAAAACAGCAGCGACGCGGCGCACAGCAGAATATTCCTGTATGATCTGCTGGGTACGGAATAATATGCAACGCATAAAACAGGGAGAAAAACGAAAATAAAAATCATACTGCTGAATAACATATTATTTTTTCTTCCTCTGGAATCCCAGCGAAGGAAGATCTCCTATAATTAATAATTTTGTCAGATGATTCTTTTCCATATATGATTGTGCGTCTATTTTTTCGCCGTACATCTGCGGATAATGCCTGTAATCAAGAACGTGCGTTTCATTATAATGACTTGCAATAAGATCATTGATTGCGTTTGAAAAAGACGTTGCAAGAATCAGAATGTTTCCTGCGTTCGGATTGTTGAATTTGTAAACGACTTTCGCGTAATCGTCACCGTAATATAATCCGTAATGATTTGAATATGTATTGTTTGGACATTCCGTTGACGACACATATCTTGAACGCCGTCCGTATGTCGCTCTTTTGTCATTTATATAGGTTTCATATTCGGGAACAGCAAAATTGAATACCGTAAACTTTTCATTTGAATATTTAAGAAGACTGTCGCGCGAAAGTGATCCGTTGTAAATAACGTCGTAAATATGAATGCTGAGGGGCTTCAGAAGTATAACGGAATCGCCTTCCATCATTCGCATTATCTGGGTGTATCCCTTATATGAACCGTTGTAGTTCCAGTGATGATCCGTCTGGTAAAAATATTTTTTATACTCTTCAAAAGAGCTGAATGTTAATTCTGCATATCCTGTCATGGGGAATACTTTTTTAACATAATCAAATGCATCGTATTTGTTCATATCGTTAAAATCAACGGAAACACTGGTGTTTATAAAGTACAGATATTTGGGGAACGTAACGCGCTTAAGCATGTCAGGATCGTAGATCGTATATAGAAACTGGTCCGGTGGAACGGACTTTTGAACTAGATAGCCGGAATTATCAAGTTTATAGACTTTATCAGCAACGACTTCCGTATATGTATAGTGAGGTTGAATTTTAACCGCTTCTTCGGGATTTTCATTATCCAATTTATTGGAGGATGCATTATTTTTACCAGTTTGTACAAGCTCTGCCGTCGCGTTTGTCAAATTATTCTGTATCTGTTTTACACCATATTTTATTTCAGCAGAGAATAACATTTGGTCTGCAACGGCATCTTCCGCCTGCTTCTGGTATTTGCCTGAAAGAAAACCTTCCAGTGAAAATGGAGGGACGTGCTGCAGTGTACGCTGTTCTTCTTCCGAAATATCTTTCTGACCGCGTATCGGAAGTGAGTAAAAAAACAAAAGCGCGGCGCAGATACATATGACAAAGAAAAGAGATAGGATATGTCTGATTTTGGAGCTGCCTTTCATATAGTCTGCAAAGTATATACCAGACGGCATCTTTTTTAAATACAAAAAAACAGCCGCTCTTAGGGGCAGCTGTTTACCGTAAAACGATATAAAAACCGGGGTATAGACTAAAGTTTTATAGTAAAATCAAATGATACGGACGAAGACCAGATAGTGCTCAGGCTTGTGCTTATTTCGCTTGTCTGGGAGGAAGATGCGTTGCTGTAGCTGAAGAGGTTCATAGTTGTACTTATGCCGATATCCTTCACAAAGAAATACTGGAAGCCGAATGTTGCAGCTGTTGTAACACTTCCATACGCCCAGGACTGGTCCTGTGTTCCGGCTTCTTTGTCGTTTGTATTGGTATATTCAAAAGACGGAATTGTAACAGAGAAACCGGAATTGACAATGAACTTGTCCGGAACTGCCGTATACTGAAGTCCGAGAGCAACAGTGGGCTTAAATGTAATGTCATTATAATCTGTGTTGCCTGCCGTCGTTACAGAGGTTCCGTTTGTTGTTACAGTTGTGTCTCCTTGATGGGTATTTTTGAATGTTATTGGAGCAGAGACTTTTGCATTTAAACCAAGTTTTTCAACCGGCTTTGTCTGAACCAGGTATGATGGTGAAAGTATAATATAGTTACCTGATCGAACGACTGCTGTTGAACTGTTTGTAACGTTGTTTGTTGCAGATTCGGACGGATAAATAGAGAAATAAAAGGATGTATCAAACAGTGCAGATTGTTTAATATTATATTTTTCCGGGAAAACAAATCCGCTGCCCAGACCGATGTAAATCTGTGAATATCCGCTGTCTGCGGTAGTATCGACAGGTGCTGTTCCGCTTGTCTTTGTTGTTGTCTTGTTGGAATTTACAATAACACCGAGCGATGCGTGGGGCTTAAATGTAATACCCTTTGCAGTAATATTTGTACCGGCGGATAGGGATGTATTCATATAATAATACTGGCTATCTGTTTTTGATGTGGTATTTGACGTGTTGCTTTCCGTTGTGAGGGAACTGTTTGGTTGGTATACTAATTCGCCCTTGAAGCCCCAGTTGCCGACACCTGCAAACAGTGAAACGTTGTTGGAAGAAGTACCGCTGGTAAAGTTGTGCGTTTCGACGCTGTTTGTATCTACTGTAGATTCTGTTGCAATATTACCGCTCCATAGATTGCCATTGAAGTATACACCGGCATAAAAGTTCTTGAACTGCTTTGCAAGGCCAAGATCAATATTATTGTGTGCAAAACCGGTGTAGCCGAAAATGTTTTTTGGCTTTACCGTATTCCAGTCATTTACGTCCATAAAGTTATCTACATCTGTTTTGAACGTACCTGCTGTTGCAGTATATGTGTTGGACACCTGAGCAAAACCTGCTCCGGCGGTGGTGAACATGAGCGCCGCACAGAACGCGGCTAGTTTCATTTTTTTCATACTTAAAATCTCCTAGTGTACATTTTATATACTATCTTAAATGTTATCATTGCTATAATTTTTAGTCAATTTACAGAATGGAGATTTCAAAATTGTATTATCTGCAATGAAGTAATCAGATTTATTGCGAAATTTACCATGGGGTAACTGCGGATCTGATAATAAAATAGGAAAAGAACGGCCGATAACATAATTCGGCCTGAAATTTAAAAATGAAACTATCAGTGTGTTCCTGCTGTCCCTGTTTGTAGTGTTTGCGGAATCATGCTACTATGACAATGAAATTTTTTATGGAACAGGGTAAAAATGATTTTACTTATTGCAGCTTCGTTATGCGCTTATTTTGTAAAAGGTCTTTGCGGTTTTGCCAATACGCTTGTATTTTCTACGATAGCAAGTTTCGGCCTTTCAAACAGAAATATTTCTCCGCTTGAGCTGATTCTGGGGTATCCTACGAACTGCATCATGGTCTGGAGGGAACGTAAAGCGATAGACTGGAAAGTATGCCTTCCTCTTGCCGCCCAGGTGTTGATTGGAAACATCCCCGGCATAATTCTGCTTAAAAATGTAGATACCCGGACAATCAGACTTGTGTTCGGCTTTGTGATTATTGCACTCGGTATTGAAATGCTGGTTCGCGGGCAGATGAAAAAAACGGATAGTTCAAAGATAGTCCTTGCACTTATCGGAATAATTTCCGGCGTACTTTGCGGACTGTTCGGAATAGGCGCGCTGCTCGCTGCATATATGGGGCGAGTTACCGACAACAGCAGGTCGTTCAAGGCAAATATCTGTGTCGTGTTTATAATTGAAAATACATTCCGCATGGTTGTTTATTCATTTACCGGGATAATAACGCTGCACATTGTGAAACAGGCTGTCGTTCTTATGCCGTTTATGGTATTGGGCCTTTTTGCCGGTATGAAAAGCAGTAGTGTTCTTAATGAAAATATTGTCAAAAAAATTGTTATTATTATGCTGATTGTTTCAGGAATCGCACTTGTTGCTAAGTCTGTATAATATTCCATTTTGTTTTATGAGCGGGCTGCCTGCCGCAGATTGACTCCTTACTGTAATTTTAATAAATTTGTAAAGATGAATAATACTGAAATTCCAATAGAAACTATAAGTTATCTCAGAAGGCTTGCAGATAAATACGAGATAAGCTGTTTTTGCGATGATGATCCAAGCTGTATTCTTTCTAAGTATAAATCGGCAGCAGATACGGAGACTGCCGCATTCATTATGTCGGTACTTTCGTTCGGCCGTCGTGATCTGTTTATGAAAAAAGCAGCGGGTATTTTTTCTCTTACCAATTGTCATCCGGCTCAATGGATAAGAAGCTGTGCATGGGAAAAACAATTTCCGCAGGGGAACAGAAAGTTTTACCGGTTTTATTCTTATGACGATATGCGCAGCGTATTTGCCTCATTGCAGAAGATACTTTCAGAGGAAAAGACAGTAGGAGCGTTTATAAGACGCCGTTATGAGACTGCGTGTGCGGAAACCGGATGCAGCCATATTGAACTTGCACCGGTTGTTTCCGGGGCTTTTTCCGGCTGTCGTGCTGTGTCACATACTGCTCAGTCGGCTAATAAACGGGTGAACATGTTTCTACGCTGGATGGTACGCACAAATTCTCCTGTTGATTCAGGACTGTGGACCTGGTATTCGCCGGCAGATTTAATAATCCCGCTTGATACGCATGTACTCCGGCAGGCGGTGAAACTGGGGCTTATTTCTGCAAAGAGTGCCGGTACAGCAAAAACAGCACGGGAACTTACGAACGCGCTCAAACAGATATGGCCAGCCGATCCATGCCGTGGAGATTTTGCATTGTTCGGGCTGGGCATCGATGGGAACGGAAAATAAGGACAGAGGACCTGGGTTTGTATTTGGCATCAGACATCCCCGATAAGTTGATTTTGCCTGTTCCTGAAGAAATAAGAATACGATATATATTAAATAGTATGTAATCGAAAAAGTATTTACGAAGGCTGCCTGATTGCAACAGGCTTTCGCAGTTGCTTCCATATTTCATGCGGTAAGACTCCCCTGATTAAAAACTCACTATAGAGAGTCGCGAACCTTTTAATTTCAAACTAAACTGGTTATTGAAGGGAGTATATCTAAATTTTTAGCTAACTATAGAGAGTCATGTGAGCCGAAAAAAAGATACGAGAGTAGCGGATGTTATTGATAGAATACGGTATTTACGTATAACAAAAAAAATTTCAATAGAAGAGCTTGCAACCAGAGCGAATTTGTCGCGAAGCTATATCTATTATATAGAAACGAAAAAGAAAAATCCGACGCTGACTGTTCTTTTTCAGCTTGCTGATGCGATGGATGCCGATATTGAAGATTTTTTTGATTCATCCTCTGTCAATCAATCCGGTTGTAAATTGAATAAAAAAATTATCACAGAAAACAAAGACTGTAATTCTTCAAACCTTTTCAGAATTTTCTCTTTTTTTAATATGTACCAGAAGAAAGGATTCAAGTCTGATTATCTTTCATGGAAAGAATTATATCTGCTTTTATCAGTGAAGCAGAATGGTTCAAGTTCTATAAGCAATCTGGCAGCTAATCTTGAAATGCCTGTACTTGATATATCAAGGATGGTATCCGATTTGAAATCACGCAATATCCTGCAGAAGAGAATAAACAGCAGCGACCACCGGGTTACCCTTTCTGTACTGACAGATACAGGCCTGATGCTTTTGGAACGACATGAACAGAATTTTCGTGCATATCTGGAAAGTGAAACAAAGACTTGTTCAGCAGAACGCGGCGAAACGGATTTGGATAACCGTTTCTGTGAAAATTCCGACCGGCTTTTTTGCAGTTTTAAGCCGATATTCAATAGCGATGACGAAATTGTAGATCTTGAATTCCTTAGGGCAAATCAGGCTTTTATACGTGAGTTTCCTAAAAACAGATCGCTTATGCATAGTACCCTCCTGTCGCGTATGTTTTATCAGCATTTTTCCAATATATTGGCTGCATGTAATACTGTGTGGAAAACACAAAAACCGGTAAGCATGATACTTGATGTAACACCCCGGAATAAGAGTTATACGTGCAAATTCAGCAGGAACGTTGACAGCATTGTTATTTCTTCTGAATCAGTCCATAGTATAGCAGACGAAGCCCTGCGCGAGCTTTTACCGTATTATAATTATTTTTTCAGCAGCAGACCCGCTAAAATGGTTTTGGAATGTACTACAGGAAGAATACTTGAAGTAAATGAGGCAGCTGTCCGGTTTTACGGCTGGTCCCGCCTGCAGTTCCTGGAAAAAAAGATTTATGATATCAGTTTGAATTCTTACGACGTTATACGGTCACGGCTTATGTCAGGAGGCATAAAAAGTGACAGGTCTGAAAAAATATTTCATGTGCAGCACAGAATTGCAGACGGAAGCATAAAAAAACTGGAAGTTCACATTTCGTCATGCCTATGGGGCGAAACAAGAATCCAATATGTTACAGTAAAACAGGAAGAAGCCGCATGTACTAAGATTCTGCCGGATGTTCATGAAGAAAAAAAAACAGAGACAAAAATAAATGAGGATTTTCAGGCATTCGTTTCAGAATATGAAAGCAATATTATGGATATTAACGAATTGTTTGATCATATAAAAAAAGACGGCAGATGCTGTTATTATTCTGCAGGCGATCATTTTTTTGAATATGGTACGCTTCTTCCAACGTTCGGATTTATTCTTGATGGAATTTTTCGTGTTTATTATGGAACACCTTCAGGACATGAATATACACTGGAGTATCTGCATTCAGGCGATATAATTGATTCTTTATCCTTTTCAAACTGTAATCCTGAATATGAAATTATTATTGAAGCTGTTGTACCATGCAAAGTTATTGTTGTTGATCAGATTTTGTTCAAACGCAGAGCTGTTGTTGATCCGCATGCATTTGAGTTTCTCTATTATCTTGAAAAAAAGAGACTGGGAAGACTTGAAAGCCGTGTTATGCTGCTCCTTACCGACAATGCGAAGGAACGCTATGAACAATTTATGCAGAGTGAAGGTGAATTTACGAGATATCTCCGGGGACAGGATATCGCCTCTTATTTAGGAATCACACCCGAAACTTTAAGCCGTATCAGAAACACAAACTGATTTCGTTTTTTTGCAAAGAGATATTTATCAAATTGATTTAAATCAATGACATTATCGCTTTATCTACTTATTATTATAACTAAATATTAAAAGAAAATAACAAAATTTTACTTTCTCTCAAGGAGAATACAACATGACATTTCTTCAAGTCTCTGATGGATTCTGAGTAAATACAGAACATCTGTCAGTCTGATTGTATTGGCTTATTAATATGAATTCAACATAACGCTGCCGGCAATGGAGAGACGGGATATATGCAAGAGGAGGTATGGAGATGGAGATGACGAAGCGGAAACTGCTGAACGGAGCGCGTTTCCTGAGCTTTATGCTTGACAGCGAAAGCTACTGCATGGACATCCTGAAGGTACGGGAGCTCATGGGCATGACCCCGATCACACCGCTGCCGCGAACGCCTGCGTTCATCAGGGGGGTGATAAACCTGCGTGGTCAGATCATACCGGTGATAGACCTGAGGCTCAAGTTCGGGCTTGCATTCCGGGACTACACGAAGCGCACGTGCATCATTGTGGTCGAAGTGGAGTACAGCGGAGAGAACGTGCTCATGGGGCTTGTAGTGGATTCCATACAGGACGTAGTGAGCATACCGGAAGACAAGCTGTCGAAGCTTCCGTATATAAGTGCGCGGATAAAAAGCGAATACATACGTGGAGTGGCGGACACCGGCGAAGGGATGAAGATAGTGCTGGACGTGCTCAAGGTGCTCAGCGAAGAAGAGCTCGCGGTGGTAAAGGATACTGCGGAAGCACAGGCAGGGGCATAGGAACAGGAGTAATGATACGAACGTTCCTTT
>DCFS01000199.1 GCA_002319875.1 Treponema sp. UBA1798
TTTTTTGTCGCGTATTACCGCCACGGCATCACCTTTTTTGCGCAGATACGTCTTCTGCGTCGTAATATACAACGTATTCAAAAAACGCTGCATTATGATCTCTCCTTACCCGTCTTCCTCCGTTTCCGGTTCCTGCATAAGTCGTCTTTTTATATAGCTGTCGACAGGCTTACTTCTTCCGGCGGTATCGGGAAAACAGGTTTCTACAAATGAGCAACTGCCGCATTTCTTTGAATACACCGCAGACGGAGTTACACCAGCTTCAACAAACTGATGAAACTGTTCGGCAAGCCGGACTGTCTCTCTGCGGAGTTCTTCCGTAAACAGTACTGGAATCCGCTTTTTTACTTTAAAATAAAAAAGCGCACCTTCCCGTATGGAGCAATGCAGCATTTCTTCAAGACAGATGGCCTGCGCACACAGCTGGACTTCGTCGGTCGTGTCAGGCTTCGGGGAACCGTGTTTGTACTCCACCGGTAAGTCTATGCCGTCTTTGTAGAACTCGACCGCATCAGTCTGGCCGATAAGACCAAGTTCACTTGATGCAATCCGCAGACTGCGTTCCGTCCGCAGCGTCCGGCGAGACTCACCTGTTCCGGCGTGCACTTTTTCATGCTGCATCCGCCCCTGCGCCGTAAAGAAATTTTCTGTCCAGAGCTGCTCAATATGGATGAATGCACACTGCCGCGGGCAAAACCGCAGATGCTGAAGTCCGCTCAACAGCAGGTAGTCTTCTTCACGGTACACCGGTTGTTCCTTTATCAGTACTCAAGAACTTCCGGCTTTAAACCGTCAAGGTCGTGCGTTTCATACGTATAATCTCCGGCTGATTTCGCTTCTTCACAGTCTGCTTTCCGCTTTACTTCAACCGTATGATGAACCTTTCCCGATGAATACTGTCCAGTTTTGCAGGAATGCTTCCACCAGTACAGTTTTACAACTTCCATACTGCCCTCCGGTCGGGCTGAAGATGCATCGTTGTCAAAAATATGCAGTATAGATTTTTTGATTTTCTCCGCATCTTCTTCGGAAAAACCGGTCAGTTCTGCCAGCTGAGGGTTGATACTGCCGTACGTCACATAGAGACCGAAATCGACGCTGTGCTTCATGCCCATCGTATCGGAACCTTTATCTCTTTCATCTCCTTTAACGCTCTTTGTAATCTGCATACTTGTTACGTTAACCGGATCAACACTGAACGCCGGTTGAATTGTTACCGGTCCGCGTATACCGACGGAAAGGCCTTTCTGTTTACTCTCCTTGCTGTCTTTATCGTCCTTACTGTTCTTGTCTTTATCAGCTTTAAATGCGAATACGGCACCAAAACTGCGCACATCGATCCACGTTTCACATGCTTTCCGTGCAAGTTTCTTTTCATCTTTCATTGCATCTCCGAGTACCGCATCTGCCCGTTGCTTGAGAGAACCGTAATCGTCTTTTTTGTAATCATCAGACTGCACAAAAACGGTGTTTCCGTCGTCAAGCAGCCTGTTTCGTATTTTCCGTTTCAGACATACGTCAGATAGCTCACCGTGTCCGTCAAGCGTCATACGCGGAATATTTCCGTTGAGCGGGTCGCCGTTGGGGTTTGCGTTCTTAACACTGAATACTAGTGCAAAATCAATTTTGTTCTGTAAAACAGCCATGTTCATTCTCCTTTCTGTTAATTATTATTCATCGTCTCTGATTCATTATGGGATGTATTTTTAGGCCTCAATTCTCTGAGTTGACACTGATATCCGAGCAGATACTCACCGGTCAACGGTTTATTGCTGATATAGTCTTCCGTTCTGAAAAGCGCTGTTATATCCTGAATCTTCTGTTCAAACCAAGCTGAGAGCCCCGGTTCCAGATGCCGCCGGTATGAAGGAAGCTTTTTCTCATAGAGCATTCTCCATGTCTCTGCCGGAAACATGGAAAACCGCTGCATATATCTGACGGCATTCGTTTCCCGGTCCGCATCTATTTTCCTGAGTGCTGCATTTTCAAGCTGCTGCGCTACGGCAAGCAGACGACCGTACAAGTAATCACGGTCTTTTCGATCTTCTTCCAAAGCCAATTTAAATTCCTCCTTATATTTCATCGAATGATTGTATTTATATACAGCACAGGCAGTACCAAGTATCTGTTCACGCCTTCCATATGAATCAATGACAAGCAAATTCGATGCTGATTTAATGCACTGGATTTCTATATCGGACGGAATCGGCAGACTGTCGGTAATACAGGGCAATATCCGCTGCACAGTTTTGCCTACCAGTTCATTTTTCACGCGTTCACCGTATGCAGTCTGTGCGATTGTTTCGGGAGAAGGAGTACCGATTTTAGAAATGTAATGACCTTTCTTATTCTTTCTGTCAGCAGGATCGTCGCTCTGCCAGTAGCAGGTATACCATACAAGATTACCGTACCAGTGATTGAGGCTGTTGATCAGTTCCGTCCGGTCAAGTTCACGGTATTGCAGAATCGACATACGGCCAGACTTCGCAGTCGCGGCGTTCAGTACCATAAGCATGATTCGGCGGGTATTCAAGTCTTTTCCGTCGCCGTAGTACCCCGTCAGTCTTTTGTTTATAGCTTCAGCAAAAGCCTGTGCCGTCTGATATATCGTCGACGCTTTCTCGGAATCCTTTTTTTCCAAATCAAGACTGCTTTCTCCCAGAAACGGCAGTTTTTTCCCTGCCCGGTTCCAGGTAACAACTGTCAACCCGTCTGAAAAACGTTCCCCCTGTTTATCTATAATCCAGCGGAGTGCGTTATGCGCTTTCTGCGTTATATGAGAACTTATCTGGCAGGCTTCATCGCTTGAGACAAATCTCCCGCGAAATGTGTAGTTTTCGGTATCATTCGATGAAATGATCTTTGCTTTGTCACCGGAATTACGTATCTTTGATGGATGAGACTTTGCCAATTTTTCAATCTCTCCATCTGCATAGCAAAATCCTGTAATGCGATTTGAAAGTGAATCATAATAATCAATCCAACTTTGTTGAATACTTTTATCATTCCATAGCGCTGCTTGATTATCTCCCGGAATTTCAACCGACCAACGGACAAAACCTTTCATTTTTTTTATTTCATCTGTTGTCCATAAGCCGGTACTGATTAAATCAGAAATTAAACAATTCTTTTTAAGATAAGAAAAGACAGTGTTTAATTTTTTGTTCATCGAAAACTTACACCAATTCTGAAGTAAATCCATAAATAAAGCATGTTTCTTATCTTTGTTTTCCTGCTTATCAATTTCAATAAACTTTGCATAGTCACCAGAAATTACTTCCAGCGTATCACAAAGAGGATATGTCGCCTCTATAGTCGATTGGGCAGCACTTTCTGTACAGGGCATGCAAGTTTGAAAATCTTTATTTTTTTTGTCGACCGGCTCTGCCGTAATAAAATTTCCCCCGCCGTCAAGCAACACCGTCATGCAGGCATTATTGCAAATATGATATATCGGAATTGGTTTATCACCATCAATGCTTGTCGAGTTCTGTACCGCATCGTACAACGCTTCAAGTTCGGTAAGCCAGCTCATAATTCAGCCTCCGTTATATCGACGGCTTGAACAGAAGGCTTTTCCGGCTGCATCACACGTATGTCACGCCGGAGTTTACAGTCTTCCGGACGCGGAAAAGTGATGATTCCTTTTTTCATATCAGCGTGCCAGAATCGGGCAGTCAGCATACTTCCGCTGTGCTCATCAGGATAATCAAAACCATGGAACATGAGGCCGAAAGAAAACGAGTCTTCCGCATCATAAAAACCGGCGCCGCTGCCAAATACACATGGTTCCACATATCCCTGACACTCGCGCGCTCCGAGAAATATATCGCGGCGACCACCTCTCTCGAGCGAACGCTTTGCGATCTGATAATGCTTGTCTTCGTTTCGGTCTTTTTCCAGATCGGGACGCTGCATATTCCACTCAAAATGCGCCTTCACCTGATATTCGACATTACCCTGCTCAGCAACACCTTCCTTCTCTTCAACACTACCTCGAAGATATGTATAAATAGAAAGATCATTACCACCGTTGTAGCAGAGCGGCTTTACGTCTTTAGCTTCCGTACTGATTTTTTTCATCACTCGTACCGAATCGATAATCCAGATAATCGTCGGTTTCCAGTATATACTCTGCGTAATTCCCTTGAGTGCTTCGTATGTCGGAACAAGGTACGTACTTTTTTCACCGCCGATCTTCGTCACCGGATCGGTAAAAAGCGCATACCTGCCGTACAGACGGTACTCAATACTGTTCTCCATTTTCACGGTATACTCCTCCTGTTTAATAATTCATGACAGTCATATTTTCACTTATAAATTCCTTTACCAGCCCAAGCTCATCGTTATAAAAACCGTCCTGAACCGCATAAATATCCGATTCAGAGTTAACCGGCAGTATGATACCGGCATCCACAAGATTCGCAATCTGGTTACGGTATACGTTTACGGAATACTGCTGTGCTTCACGAAGAAGCTTCCGGTATGCAGTACCGAAGTCTGGATCGGATTTTTCAATTGCACTCAGCGCACCAATAAGTTTTTTGCCTTTGCCATACGGTACAATCACACCAATCGTCATATCGGCAATGACTTCAAAATGATCCCATGCGGTACTGAACGCCTGATGAAAACACGGTGTCCCTACGGGATCATCATCCGGCAGATTATTAATGCGTCTGTATTCGGAAACGCTGACCGGATTATCAGACA
>DCFS01000304.1:0-355 GCA_002319875.1 Treponema sp. UBA1798
ATCTTATGGCTGGCGCGCTTGCCCTGTTTATACTGAACCTGCCGCTGATAAGTTCCACAACAGTTGATGCGTTCAGGTCTCTTCCGGAGAATCTCAGGGAGGGAAGTTTCGCGCTCGGCGCAACGCACTGGCAGACTATTTACAACGTCCTTCTGCCTGCCGCAGCAACCAGAATTATGACTGGGGTCATGCTTGCAGCCGGACGCGGATTCGGCGAAGCTGCCGCACTGCTGTATACAGCAGGAATGAGTACCGATATTGACTGGACTGACTGGAATCTGCTGTCGGCAACATGTCCGCTTAATCCGTTCCGCCCGGGCGAAACGCTTGCGCTCCATATCTGGGGAGCGCGGAC
>DCFS01000304.1:598-833 GCA_002319875.1 Treponema sp. UBA1798
CGCTCCATATCTGGGGAGCGCGGACAGAAGCACTTGCACCGAACGCCGCACAAATAGCCGACTTGTCTTCTGCTGTACTTGTCATCATGATATTTTCATTCAGTATTTTGTCCGAGGTTATTAATGCACGGATACGCAGAAAAACAGGTGTGAAGTAATCCTGATGGTTGCACTATTTTATCCAGTGTGATAGTGTAATTACAGCATACGATTATATACAAGGGGAGCTTGTGGC
>DCFS01000304.1:1074-30326 GCA_002319875.1 Treponema sp. UBA1798
TTATATACAAGGGGAGCTTGTGGCGTTTTCGCCGGGCAGGCTGAGAGGAAGTACCGGAACTTCGACCCGTAAAACCTGATTTGGGTAATGCCAACGGAGGGAATCAGATATCCTGCACATGTCAGTACACGGGATTTCCTTTTGCAGGGATCCCTTTTCTTTTTTACGATTTATTCCGTTCATACTTCCTTTCCAAAAGACTATTTCCCGCACCGCGAAAAATACCGTCTGCACTCATCTGACCGGCAGTCTTACAGGAGAAGTAAAATGATATGTGAAAAATTCGATGCCCTGCTTGAAAACGTACGAAAGACAGGCCCGCTTATTCATTGTATTACGAATTACGTAACAGTCAATGATGTAGCGAACATGGTTCTTGCGTGCGGGGCATCGCCCATTATGGCAGACGATGCAGCGGAAGCAGCTGATATCACTGCATTAAGTTCTGCGACGTATATTAACATAGGTACGCTGAATGCCCGGACAATTGATTCAATGCTGCTTGCCGGTAAAAGGGCAAACGAGCTGCATCATCCTGTTATCCTTGATCCGGTCGGTGCCGGCGCTTCGTCGTTCCGCAGTAAAACCGTCAGGCAGCTTATGGACAGCATCCGCTTTACCGTGATTAAGGGAAACAGCTCCGAAGTTAAAACTATTGCACAGGGCAGTGGAACGTCAAAGGGAGTTGATGCCGATACAGCAGATTCCGTAACGGACGAAAATCTTGATACGGCAATCGGTTACGTAAAGGAACTTTCTGCACGTACCGGTTCGATTATTGTAATGACAGGTGCCATTGATATTAGTACTGACGGGGATAAGGCTTATGTCTGCCGTAATGGACATCCGGTGCTCAAATCGATCACCGGAAGCGGCTGTATGCTTGGTGCTCTTGCCGCAGCATTCTGTGCGGCAAATCCTGCCTGTCTGCCGGAAGCTGCAGCTGCGGCTGTAAGCGCGATGGGGCTGTGCGGCGAATCTGCATACCGGAAGACTGCCGCAGCGGGGTGCGGTACCGGTACGTTCCGTTCGCAGCTGATCGATGAGATGAGCCTGCTGACACAGCAGTCTTTTACAGAGGGGTGCAGAATTGAAGAACGGTGATCTGTCAGATTCGCTTTCTCTATATGGTGTCACTGACCGTACGTGGCTTCCGCATCCTTTCCCGTCTAAGGACAGCCAGAGCACGGCGCTGCTTGCATCTGCGGTAGAGGATTGTATCATTGGCGGAACGACTATGATACAACTGCGCGAAAAAAACGCATCCCGCAGTGACATACTTCGTATCGGGGCTGCGGTCAGGGACGTGTGCAGAAAGCACGGCGTACCATTCATCGTGGACGACGACATTGACGCAGCGCTTCTGCTTAGAGCTGACGGGGTTCACGTCGGTCAGAGCGATACAAAAGCTCCGGAAGCCCGCCGGCGTATAGGACCTGATATGATCCTGGGTGTTTCCGTACAGACTGTACCACAGGCAATACAGGCACAGGCTGCCGGTGCAGATTATCTTGGTGCCGGTGCCGTATTTACAACGGCAACAAAGAGCTGCGTTTCGCTGGTAGGCAAAGAACAGCTTGCGGATATCTGCTCCGCCGTTACCATACCGGTCGTTGCCATAGGCGGAATACACAGCTGTAATATAGGGCAGTTGCAGGAAACGGGCATCGCCGGCGCAGCAGTCGTGTCTGCGCTGTTTTCTGCAGCCGATAAAACGGCAGCTGCACAGGCGTTGATACCGGCGTGCCGGGAATTAACGCAGAATTGTACCGCCTGGCATCGGGCGGCACACGAACATACAAAACGAAGTGCCGTTATGCAGTCAATGAAAGCCGCAGTATTTGATATGGACGGAACATTGCTTAATTCAATGCCTATGTGGGAACACGCTGCAGAATTATATCTGAAGTCAAAAAATATTGAACCGCAGCACGATATTTGGGACAGGACGAAATCGCTCGATATGCAGCAGACTGCCGTGTATTTTAAGCAGGCATATCGGATGCCGGATGCCGTACAATCAATAGTAGAAGAAATCGACGGACTTATATATGAACGATATGCTCACGTGCTTGAACTCAAGGACGGAGCGGCAGAATTCCTTCAGGCACTTTCCGCCCGGAATATCCCGATGGTGCTCGCTACGTCCACCGACCGGTGCTGTGCAGAAGCCTGCCTCAAGCGGCTTGGTATTGCGGATTGTTTTACAGAACTCCTTACGTGCTCGGAACTTGGGTCCGGTAAGAATAAGCCCGATATCTACAGAAAAGCACAACACTGCACGGGTATGGATGCTGCTCATACAGTCGTTTTTGAAGACGCACTGTACGCGGGCCGGACCGCAGTTCAGGCAGGATTCCCCGTATGCGCAGTATATGATGAAAGTACGTCTGGAAACGGCGACTGGCAGCAGCTTCAGAAATTGTCTGCCTGTTCATGTTTTTCATTTAAAGATCTGCCACTGTGAAAATGAACAGCGTCCTTACTATTGCCGGTTCCGACAGTTCCGGGGGAGCCGGAATACAGGCTGATATAAAAACAATTTCTGCGCACCGGTTGTATGCCTCAAGTGTTATTACCGCAGTTACCGCTCAAAACACGCTCGGCGTTCAATCTGTATACCAACTTCCTCCTGACATCGTTGCAGCGCAGATAGACAGCGTCTGCAGCGATATTCCGCCCGATGCAGTAAAAATCGGAATGCTCGGTACAGACGCAGTTGCAGAAGTTGTCGCACAGAAGCTGGAACAGTACAAAGTACGCCATGTCGTGATTGACCCGGTGCTTGTTTCCACAAGCGGCCGCCGTCTGCTGGATAAAGAAGCAGAACGTATCCTGACTGACAGGCTGTTTCCTCTTGCCGAACTGATAACACCCAATCTGGCTGAAGCCTCTGTTCTGCATGATGCGCTTGCCTGTACAGAATGTGCAGTACTGGTAAAAGGCGGTCATGATCCGGATTCGGCCGACGACGTGCTGTATGGTTCCGGCCGCCTGCTGGCCGAATCTCCTTCAGAAGTCGAGGGAATATTCAGATTCAGGGGAAGACATATTGAAAACACCAATACGCACGGCACCGGCTGCACCCTTTCAAGCGCTGCTGCGTGCAGGCTTGCACAGGGATATACGCTGCAGGAAAGCATCAGACTGGCAAAAGAATATATAACAGGCGCTATAGCTGCGGGGCTTGCTGTTGGACACGGACGGGGACCGCTCGACCACTTTTGGAATATGCAGGATGCGGCGTACAGCCGGCGCTGAAGCTGGTTATCTGCCGGTAAGTGATAAAATACATAAGAATTTTGATACCAATACAGATCGATCCGGAGAGTGTACACAGAGCGGCCTGAAGTACGACGCAGAGCAGACAGGAGTGCGTACGCACAGCGGCAGCAAGTACGTATGCACTTCAATCTTGTTACAAACACCGGTTATTATGGTAGATCGGCATTTGCGCGATTTTTTTTATTTGTCGGTGCTGTTCCGTTTACCAATCTGAAATTCATCCACATGTTCGAACATGTATGAAACAGTGAACGGAGTGCTTCCCGTGAGCTTTTCAAAATCGTTTGTGTGGCTGTTCATTTTTTCAAGTCTGATGGCACGTGCAAATGTTACCATACCGTCGCTTGAGAACGGAGCCGGGGATCCGTCTTTGAACGTTCCGTCCGTTGTCCGCGGAACGCCTATTGCGTCAAAGGATGCATATGCTTCGTCTTCCGTCACGTCTTTGACGGTAACATTTTTTCCGGTTGCCCTGTTTCCGTATTCTACGAACTGTTTGAGCGTCAGCGATTCCGCACCGTTGATATTGAGAATTACTTTGTGCAGTTTATCTTTTGTAAGCGCATACATTGCAGCTTTTGCGCAGTCTTTGCGTGAAATATACGACATATGACCGCTGCCCTGGCAGCTGACCATTACAGTATCCTGTGCAGTCATGTAGCTTGTAATCATGGCTTCTGCATACTGGGAATTTCTAAGGAAAATATAGTCTGCGTCTGTGCTGATGATGTACTCTTCCGTATAAGCGTGATCTTTTTTTTCTATGCTTGGATTTTCGGGATCCCGTGCGTTTACCAGCGATGTGTAGACAATTTTTTTGACACCGGCAGCAAGTGCTGCGTCTATTGCATTTTTGTGAGCCTGCTGGCGTTTTGGTCCTACGAACGGTGATGAAATCAGCAGCATAACGTCTCCTCCGGTGAACGCCTTTTCAAGATTTTCACGGTGATTGAAATTTGCTATACGGGTATCAAATCCTGCTGCTTTGAACTGTTCAAGGCCTTTGTCGAACGGACAGGTGAAAATAAGGTTTTCTTTTCCTGTCAGAGTTGTGATATTCCGTGCTACGAAACCTCCAAAATTGCCGTCTACTCCGGTTACAATGATTTTTGCCATGTTCTGCCTCCTGCATATAAGTTTGCTTACTTATAAGATATATCCGGGCGGAATGGAAAAAAAGACATTTGTATCTTATAAAGACTATAGTTTTTTCTTATACTTTTAATGATGCAAAATAAGTTTGTACCTGTTTTACAAAAGGAAGAAGATATGGTTTCTTATTATTTTTATTGATTCCTATACAGAAGTCGGCGTGATGATGAGAACCTGTGACCGGTATGCTGCATAATTCGGGATCTTCCGGTATGACTTCTGGTGCGAGCAGCGCTATTCCCTGATCCAGTTTTACAGCAAGGATCAGTTCCTCCAGATTGTCTGCTTTCCGCACGATATCAGGTTTTACTCCGTCTTTTTCAAACGACTTCAGATAATCGTTGAAAAATGCTGCATCTGAAAAACCAAAAAGCGGAATAATAGGCTGATCTGCAAGTTCCTTTCCGGTTATATTTTGTTTACCTGCAAACTGGTGCCTTTTTGAGCAAATGACATTGATAGTGCACCGGAAAAGCGGAAAATACAGGAGCGTCTTTCTGTTTCTGAAATCGTTTGTCAGGCCGAACGCTGTATCAAGTATATTCTGCTCAAGTCCTGCTACACCTTCCATAAAGGTGCACAGCCGTATGTCAGTCCGTATCTGCGGAAAAAGAGTATGATAGGTTTGTATAATATCCGGCAGATATTTCTGTTCAATGGGACCGGTAATACCGATACGCAGCAGGCTGCCGGAAGATTCGGATTTGCTGCGGGCTGTCTGTGTAATTTTCCGGTATAACGAATCCAGTTTTACGCATTTTTCGTAAAAGTATATACCTGTTTCCGTCAGGACCGGCCGGTATGCCGTTCTGTCGAACAGTTTAAAACGGAGGCTGCTTTCAAGTTTGTCTATCTGCTGACTCACGGATGCCTGTGTCATATGCAGTTTCCGGGCTGCTGCCGAAAAGCTGCCTTCTTGAGCGACGCTCATGAAAATATACAAATTACGCCGGAATAAGTTGTCTTCCATCATTAGTTCACTATATCCTGCTATAATGTACAATTCTGGAGGGGGTATGGCAACCTCATATTTGCATAATCAGTTGTTCTCGTTTATACTTATCTTTAGAGGAGTCTTTCCGTATGGACGTAACCATAATCAATCCGTTCCTTTCCGCATGTGAAAATGCATTTAAGAGTATGTTCAATCTGGTCCCGGATCACAAAGCTCCCTATATTCTGGACGTCATAGCCAACCGTCACTGGGAAATTTCAGGTCTCCTTGGACTTACCGGCGATTACAGTGGTGTAATAGCTTTTCGCCTGCACACTGTTCTTGCAAACAAAATGCTTGAAATATCGGGCGTTCCGATAAATTCTCCCGAAGAAAAGGAAGATATGGCAAGGCAGCTTGTCAGCGAGTTTACGAACATTATAGGTGGAAACGCTGCCTCTGCGATTACGCATAAAAACATCAATATCTCGCCGCCGGTCGTAGTTACCGGTAAGGACCATTCTATTTCGTGGCCGCGGAATTATCCTGTAGTTGCCATTCCGTTTGTAACGCAGTTCGGTCCCTTTGAAGTGGATGTGTGTCTGAAATAATTACGGTCTGGGCTTTTATACGTCCTGGGCAATGAGAAGTGTTTCACATTTCCGCTGATCCATCGGTTCTCCGTACAAGAATCCCTGTACGGTAGTGCATCCCATCGTTTTAAGCATAGCGAACTGAGCCTCCTCTTCTACTCCCTCTGCTATTGTTTCAAGACCCAGCCTTGTTGCAAGTGAAATAACAGTATCCGCAATGACTGCCTCTTTTCCGCCGATTGAATCAAGCCCTGTAATAAACGACTTGTCTATTTTTATGGTTGTGACAGGCAGGGACTGAAGATATCTGAACGAAGAATATCCTGTGCCGAAGTCGTCAAGAGAAATGAGAATACCTCTTGCACGTACCTTATTAAGAAGCTGAATTGTTTGTTCTATATTATTAATGAATATGCCTTCAGTTATTTCAAGTTCAAGTCTGTCCGGATGTATTTTATACTGTTCAATCAGTTCGAACAGTTTTGCGGCGAATCCGGGCTCCTGAAGCTGAACGGGTGAGACATTTACGGACATAATACCGTTGAATGAATATTCTTCCTGCCAGTATTTAAGCGTTTGAACAGATATTTCCAGCGTCCAGTATCCGATTCTGCTGATTGCATGGGTTTGTTCTGCAATTGGAATAAAATCGTCAGGATTTACGTGACCCAGTATACTATCCGACCAGCGGAGCAGCGCTTCAAATCCACGCAGTTGTTTTGTCTGGATGATAAACTGCGGTTGGAAATTCAATTCGAAATTTTTTTGTTCCGCAGCGAACTGAAGCCGTTTCTGCATCAAATTATGGCGGAAAGGATGTTTCTGAAGATTGGGGCAAAACGGTAAGATTCCGTCGGGACTAATTGCAGAAATATCAGTAAGCGTCAATATGCAGAATTTATTTTCGTTTTCAGGTACGGCTCCCCGGGCAGCCATATAAAAATATTTCTGTTCTATTGGAGAATAATATGAAGTTGTAAACTGTTTGTTTTTAGTAACAATATCGACGCAGACTGCAAACCAGTCTATATTGAACTGAGTTTGCGGTTCAAGAGTACTGACTCTTTGTCCGTTCCGTACACGCCCGCGGGATAATTCTACATACGGATTATTCATATAGCAGATACAGAAATCGGCAATGCTTCCGGTATCGTCATAGACCGGAGTTAATACGATAACCGCGCTCGATAAGGAGTTAAGAAATGTGTAGTAGTCTTTGCTGTCTGTCATGATGCTTCCCGCATTTTTCAGACTTTGAACTGATCAATCTGACTACCAATATTCTGTATAGATGTGTTGACCCGGTCCGCAATTTCCTTGAGCGTCTTTCCTGTTTCGTTGATTTTTCTTGCACCGACACTCATTTCTGATACACTGTCCTTCATGCTGCCCGTAGCTTCCTGAAGATTCTTTACTTCGTCAAGTATTGCCTTGTTTCCGGCGGACATTTCAGACGATGCCGTTCTTACTTCCGTGGTACTGTCGTTCATTGAATGCAGTGTTTCTGTAATCTGTTTTGAACCTTCCTTTTGTTCTTCCATTGCGTTCTTTATCTGGCGGACCAGTTCATCGGTATTTCTTATCCCTTCCGCAACTGAATTGAATGCTCTGCTGGACTCTGTAGATGCTGTAACAACACTATTTATTGATTCTTTTATCTTGTTCAGCTGTGTGCCTATTGTTTTTGACTGAGCTGACGATGTTTCTGAAAGTTTGCGGATTTCATCTGCAACAACGCTGAATCCTTTTCCTGCTTCTCCCGCATGGGCTGCTTCAATGGCTGCGTTCATTGCAAGAAGATTTGTCTGGTTTGCGATGCTCGCAATTGCAGTATTTGCCTCCTGGAGCATTTCTGATTCTTTTTCTATCTGATTGATCCGCCCGTTTACATCCAGCTGCTTTGCCGCTCCGTCGCGTGCATTTTGTGCAAGTGCGGTGAATGAGTCTGCCATTTTTTCTACGGAGGTGTTGACGGAATTGATATTACCGATCATTTCTTCAATCGCTGCTGATGCCTGCGTGACCCCTGCGGCCTGCGATTCTATCATGCGTTCAAGCGAACCGATATTTGAAGCGATCTCGTTCACCGCACCTGCTGTTTCTTCTACGCCGGCAGACTGATTTGCAATGTGCCCGTTTACCGTCTCTATATCTGCCAGAATCTGCGTAATTGCTGAGGCTGTATCCTGCGTTCCCGCATGAAGATCTTCACCGATTGTTGCAAGTGATTCTTTTGACTGTTTAAGTTCCCTGATGATCATCTGTAGTTTTTCTGCAAATTTGTTGAAACCTGAGACAACTGCACCGATTTCATTATTTGAATTGACTTCTATACGCCTTGTAAGGTCTGCATTGCCGGATGCTATGTCCGTTACCGTCTTTTCAACAATTCCCAGAGGCCTGAGCGCGCGGTATATGATCAACCCGCTTGTCAAAAGCAGCACGACAAGAATGATAGCTGCCGTAAAAGCCATAGTTCTGGTTAGCTCATTAGACGTACGGTAGACCTGAACCTGTGAAACGGCAAACGCAAAGCTCCATGATGTTCCGGCTACCGGTGCGTATACAACACAGACTGTATTTCCCTTCAGGTCTTTTACCCATGCCATATTATTTTTGCCTGTAGCCATTTGTTGTGCAAGCTCTTTTAAATCCTTGTTTTCTTCTTTAAGATCGGTCAGGAAGTTCTTATTCATTACGAGAGTACTGTCCTGATGCGCTACAACTGTTCCGTCTTTTGCCAGTATCCAGGCATATCCGGTTTCGCCTAGTTTGATGCTGCTTGTCGTTTTCTGGATTGTAGTCAAAGGAACAACACCGGCAAAAATACCGATCGTTTTTCCGCCTGATTTTACCGCTTTTGCAACGTGAATAATCGGATTTCCTGTAAATTTTGATATGACAGGATTACCGATGAATTCGTCCGCTCCGCCTTTTATAATTGCTGTGTAATAGTCCCGGTCTGTCGCGAACGCTGTCGAACCATTGTCTGCATAGGCAGTTCCGTCCGGTCCGCAGAAAAGGGCATAGTCAAAATCTTTACCGCGGATATCTGGATGGGATGTGAGCCAATGTATGATCTGCGTTTTGTCCCCCGTTTTGACAACCTCGGCAGTCATATACGGGGTCAATTCGTTCATGTATTCGTTCAGTCTGTTTGAGAGGGCAAGCGAATATGCGGCTGTTATCTCTTGACAGTCTTCTATATAACTATGTTCAATTGACTTCTTTGTCTTGTATGAAACGAAAAGGACCTGCAAAATGTTAAGGCCTAGAATAAAAATTCCGAGCGTTATAACAAAAAAGCCGACCAAGTGCCCTTTCTTTTTGCCTTCGGGGCCGGAAACGTTGTTTTTCAGCATGACTCCATCCTAAATATATATGAAATTCAATTGAAATAATACATACTGTTAGAATCAGAGAAGTTATCCTTTAATTTCCGAGAATAAAACAGACCGTTGTTGTTCGTTCCTGTTTATTTTTTCAGTACATATTATATTGCAATTGTGATATATATCAGTATACTCCAAAAGAATAAAAACGCAATAAGCATATAACTAACGTATTAATATTGCAGTTGTGATAATGATATAATATGAGTTTTTGGAGTAATGTTGAACAGGAATGCAGATATAAAGGCATTAGTCGAAAAGAACTGGCTGCGGCAGCTCATTTTTCTGTCAATACTATTTCGACTGGACTAAAACGGAACGGGATGCCCACAGCCGATTTAGCTTTGCGGATTTCAAAAGTGCTTGGCACGTCTCTTGAAAATCTTCTTGAAAATAGAGAATTAACTATATCAAAGGAAGATGTTTCAGATATTCACGAAAAACAGAAACTGCTTTTGAGATATCTGCCTTATATTGAAAAACTTGAACGCATGCCGCCTGAGATGGCGAAAGCGCTTCTTGTGGTTATAGACAATATCAGTATATAAAGAGCCTGTCCGGGGTAATTAAAAAATATTGCATAAACACAGGAAAAGGTTCATTATAAACCCCTTATGCTGCAACCGGAACTTATATTATCGCTGAAAAAGTATTCTATGAAGGTATTCCTGCGTGATTTGTCTGCAGGTATTATTGTAGGAATTGTCGCGCTGCCTCTGGCCATTGCATTTGCCATTGCAAGCGGAGTAGGGCCTGAACGTGGTATTTTTACCGCTATTACAGCGGGTTTCATCATTTCTGCGCTTGGTGGAAGCAAAGTTCAGATTGGCGGGCCGACCGGCGCGTTTGTTGTTATTGTGTACGGTATTATACAGGAGTCAGGTTATCCGGGGCTGATGACCGCAACAATTATGGCAGGCATACTGCTGATTCTTCTTGGTGCGTTCAAGCTTGGCGGACTCATAAAGTTTATTCCATATACTATCATTACGGGGTTTACGGCAGGCATTGCGGTTACTATTTTTACCACGCAGATAGGTGATTTTCTGGGACTGACAACAGGAAAAATGCCCGGTGATTTTGCGGGTAAAATTATGATGTACGGTAAATCGGTCAGCACGATCAACTGGTATGCTTTTGCGGTGGCTGCGCTGTCTCTTGCTGTTATCTTTCTGTGGCCGCGCGTTACAAAAAGAATTCCCGGTTCTCTTGTGGTTATTATTCTTGCAACTGCTGCAACGCTTATTATCGGCCGGTTTACCAGCCTCAGGCTTGATACTATCGGCAGCCGTTACGGTTCTATACCTTCTACGCTTCCGGCACCGCAGCTCCCTTCGTTCAGTATAGAAACAATTACCCGGCTTTTTCCCTCTGCTGTTTCAATTGCGGTACTTGCGGCTATTGAGTCGCTGCTTAGCGCTGTCGTTGCAGATGGAATGATCGGAGCAAAGCACGATTCAAATATGGAACTTATTGCGCAGGGGATTGCAAATATTGTAAGTCCTTTGTTCGGCGGTATTCCTGCTACGGGCGCCATCGCGCGTACTGCAACGAACATCAAGAACGGCGGACGCACTCCTGTCGCCGGCATGATCCATGCGCTTACGCTGCTTCTGATTATGCTGTTCCTGGGGCGTTTTGCTGTCTATATCCCTATGGCAGCCCTTGCCGCCGTGCTTGTTTCGGTTTCATGGAACATGGCGGGAATCCCGTCCGTAAAGTCGCTGCTCAAGGGGCAGAAGTCCGATATCGCCGTTCTTTCAGTCACATTCCTGCTTACTGTCTTTATTGATCTGACTGTCGCAATCGGAGTGGGCCTGATTTTTGCTGCATTTTTCTTTATTAAGAAAATGATAGACGTTTCAGAGATACGGACGTGCGGAGCCGTTTCCGGCGGGCTTGGCGTAACACAGGAGACGGCGGATGACGTATTCGTCGTTCCTTCCGGCGTTCTTGTGTACGAAATTGAAGGTCCTCTTTTTTTTGGTACCGTGCGCAAATTCGAACTTGCCGTTGAGCAGGCGGAAGTGTCGTATAAAGTGCTTGTTCTGCGCATGCGCAATATGATTTATCTCGATGCCGGCGGGATGCAGGCGCTTCTTCAGCTCAAAAACGCCTGCGACCGAAAACACATCACAATCATTCTGGCGGGCATTCACACGCAGCCGTATATGCTGCTTGAAAAAACCGGACTGGCGGAAAAGCTTAACCGTGAAAATATATTTGACAACACAAAAGATGCGCTGGCTCATGCGCAGAATGTGGCTGCAGAAAAAATTCGCAGAATGTAGAAAGTATTACCCTGCTTTTTCGATCCGGCTGCATATGTAGCCAAAAATAATTTTTCCGTCTGTTTCAAATATGATGCTGTCTGCTTCGGGTTGAACAGTCATTGTTCGTACTGCAAGAACGTCGCGGCAGTATCCGCCGTATGTGCGGTCAAACGTAAGCGTATGCGCAGTAAAGCTGTATGAAAGCATAACGCAATGAGTATCATCAGCTGTAAATTTTATTTTAATATTTCCGGACATTCCCACATTTGTCCGGGTTTTCCTCTGCTTTCGTCAATTGTGGACACGAATTTCCATTGTTCAAGATTCTTTGGCTGGAGATTAATTTACCGGATAACCCCGGATCCGATGAACATGACCGTAAGATTGCGCACTCCATTTGTTCATGATATTCTGGAAACGTGAAACAGAAATCGATGGTTCAAGGTCATATTATTTTTTTCCTTCTTTGCGTTGCGGTACCCGTCAGTGCCTGTCTGGCAGTCTTCAGTATGATTTTCCGCGGGGAAATGTTAAAAACAGCAGAGAATCAGATATATGTTACCGTCGAACAGTCGGCAGCTAACATAAACGCAGAATATGAAAACATGGCTGTTATGCTTTCTTCGCTTGTTCATGATACTTCGCTCATGACTGATTCGATCACATACAGTAATGCGCCTGCGGTGCAGGATAAGTATAAGGCCAGCAGCAGAATTGATAAAATTATTGAAAAAATATTTCTTACGACGAATTTGAAAGGTTCTATTTACCTTGTGTTAAAGGATACGAATAATACCGTTTATGTGAACCGGAATTTTCAGACGCTTTCTATGGATAACAGCGAGGTTGCCGGAATTGCAGAATCTGTTCCCGATACTGTTGACAGGGTCCGCGCTGTTGATAAAGTCTACTGTGAGCAGAACATTACTAAAACCCGTCCTGTTGTTATGTTCGTTGCAAAGCCGCCCGTGGACAGAGGATACGTTACCGGTATAAAAACAGTCGCCGTTGCGTTTGCGTCGTCTTCATTGTATGACTTTCTTTTTACACCGGTAACTGATGATGCAAACAGCGGAGGAATTAAATATATAGTTGACAGTGCCGGAAAAATTCTGATTTCTTCTGATGCGGGCATGGAAAACGCAAATTGGAATCATGAAAAGGAATTGCTGGGTAAGAAGTATCTTGTGCTTGAACAGAGTATAACGCTGTCTGACTGGAAAATATGCAGCGCCATTCCGGTAAAATCAATTACCGGACGTGTAGAATTTATTTTTCGTACAATGCTCATCATTCTTCTGCTTATTATCAGTTTATTTATTATTTATAATATTCATTTTTTTCAGGCAGAACTGCTGCCGCTGCAAAAAGTAATAGCGAATATGGACCGGGTTGCACAGGGTGATTTTTCTGTCAGATTATCGCAGGATAAAGTAAAAGAATTTACGTCACTGGCCGATTCTTTTAATTCCATGACGCTGCAGCTTGATGGACTTACGAAGCAGATTAAGGATGAACAGCGGGAACGACTGCGCAGCGAAATAAAAGCGCTCCGGTTCCAGCTTAATCCCCATTTTGTCTGCAATACGCTTAATACAATCCGGTTAATGTCGCTTATGTCTAAGAACGAATCAATTACGAAAATGACGACAGCATTCATGGCAATTATGGACGATAATCTGCGAGACGACAACTCTTTTAATAATCTGGAACATGAATTGAAAAATCTTGATAATTATATTTATCTGATGCAGGTGCGGTACGGCAGAATATTTGACTATTATTGCACTGTTTCTGATGAACTGAAGAAATATTCTGTTCCGTCAATGATACTTCAGCCGATTGTAGAGAACTCTATTATTCACGGGATCAGAGGAATTCCCCGCAGCGGTATAATAACGGTTTCTGCAGAATTAGTAAAACTTTCAGAAGTGAACCCTGTGTATACTGGTACAGATGACGTTCTCCAGATAGAGGTTTCAGACAACGGATGCGGTATGACTGGCGAAGTGCTGGAACATATTTTTGAAAAAGAACAGAACAGCCGGCGCGGGCTTAATCATATAGGGATTAAGGCTGTTTATAACAGGATAAAGCTTCTTTTTGGTTCATTGTATACGATGCGGATATCAAGTTATCCGGGTGAGGGAACTGTCGTTACAATTTTTATTCCTGCAGAAATCTTTGCACAATCTGACGAAGGATACCGCTATGATGCGAATAGTAATAGTTGATGATGAACCGCTTGTAGTCATTTCTATACGGACGCTTATTGAAAAGCTTGGCAGTGAATACACCGTCAGCAGCTGCTGCGCAAACGGGAAGGAAGCGCTTGACTATGTTACAGCTCATCAGGAAGTTGATCTGGTGATTACCGATGTAGACATGCCTGTAATGGGCGGTATCGATCTTGCTGAATCATTGAACAGGCAGGGCAGCAGATGTTCGCTTCTTTTCCTGAGTGCGTACAGTGATTTTACGTACGTCCGCGATGCGTTTCACTTTGGAGCAGACGATTATATTTTAAAAACAGAACTTGACAGTAAAAAACTGGAATCTGTTTTTACTAAAATCATAGATAAACGGAAAAAGGAAGGTTTTGATACGCCTGACGTTGTGCTGGATGATGTTGAAGAAAAACGGATAAGTTTTTTTCACAGCATTCTTGAGCCTGAAGCAGCAGTTTGTTCTGAAAAGCTGTCTGAGATGTATGAAGCATGTAATTTCAGACAAAAATATCCGTTCTATATTATGATACTCCGTCCCGGTGACGTTTCCGACGTGATGCAGCGGTACGGTTCGTCGCTTCCCGATTTTATCAGAAATACCGAAAGTCTTCTGCGGCAGTTTGCTATGCCGTACAGCGGTGACGTTTCGGGTATTGATTACGATTTATACTGTTGTATTGCAGATAATCAGGAGGATCAGGAGAATGTCTATGCCCATTTTTATGACAGTGCATGGACCTATTTTGAAACGGGATTTGAAAAAAGAATCAGCGGACGTATAGATTCCTTTAACGTGTTTATTGGAGAATACAGATCTGTTGTTGAAAATTTTCTTTTATGCAGCCGCCCTGTTGTCCGTGCAAAGCGGTATATACAGGAACATTACCGGGATAAAGGGCTTGATCTGCAGACGATTGCAAATTATGCGGGAATTTCAAAGAATCATCTGAGCAATCTGTTTTCAAAAGAAACGGGGGACACTGTCGTAGAATTCCTTTCCAGAACACGGATAATGGCTGCAAAAAAAATGCTTATGGAAACTGACTGCAGGACGTTTGAAGCTGCGGACAGAACAGGTTTTTCAAACGTAGAAGTATTCTGCCGTGTGTTTAAAAAGATAACAGGGACAAATCCTGGTAAAATCCGTCAATAAATCATAAAAAGCGTCATTTACACCTCAGAAAAATGCCCTCATACTGAAGATGTATAAAAAATAAGAATTTTTCAGGAGGTTGTATAATGCTGAAAAGAGGCGTAATGATCGCAGTTTGTTCCGTACTTACTGCAGGAATGGTTTTTGCATGGGGATCAAAGAAAGCAGCCGGTAAATCCGGAGGAAAAATTGTCATAAAGATGGGAGACAATCTTCCCGACAGAAAGAACGGAATGGGTGCTGTTGTTGAAACGATTAACGAGGAATTCAAGAAAACTCATCCTGACGTTGAGTTTGTAACGGAAAGCTATCAGGACCAGCCGTGGCAGGAAAAAGTAAAGATTTATGCTACTGCAAACCAGCTTCCCAACGTTATGAAATACTGGTCGTTCCCCGGCATGATGAGGCCGCTTGTTGATGCCGGAATGCTGATGCCGCTCAACAAAAATGATTTTACGCAGTATAAGTTTATGCCGGGTTCTCTTGAAGGGAACGAATACGACGGCAAACTGTATGGTATTCCGATGAGCGCCGATATGTGGGTCATATATGTTAATACCGATCTTTTCAAGAAAGCGGGAATTCCTGTACCTTCTTCATGGGAAGATATTATTAAGGCTGCTCCGAAATTCAAACAGATGGGTATTACTCCCGTTGTAACAGACGGAAAAGAAGGATGGCCGCTTTGCGAACTGTATGATTCAATCCTGCAGCGTATTAACGGAAACTTCGGACATGTTAAGTCTGCTCTTGACAACCGCACAGAGAAAATGACACAGCCTGATTTTGTTAATGCTGCCGATTACATTCAGAAACTTGTAAAGTCCGGTGTCTTTAACGACAATCTTACGACGTCCGACTACGGCGATGCCCGCAACATGTTTGGTCAGGAACGTGCTGCAATGTACATGATGGGCTCATGGGAAATGGGACTTGCCACAGACCAGGCTTTCTCAGAACATTTCCGCCAGTCGATTGATGTTATTCCGTTCCCTGTTATTGAGGGCGGAAAAGGCAAGGCAACAGATACACTTGCATGGTATGGTGGAAACTTTATCATAAGTTCAAATACAAAGAATAAACAAGTTGTGACAGAATATATGAAGCTGCTTGCAAAGAACTTCGGACAGATCTGCTGGAATACGAAAGCCAGTTTCCCGTGTGTGTCTGTAACTCCGGGCGCGAATGATACTGTCGTTGCAAAGAAACTGCTTGCTATTGCCGCAAATTCAACTTCTACAAGCGGTACTCCGTCTCTTGATCGTCTTGACAGTGTTTATAAGGAAGACGAACAGGAACAGATGCGCCAGCTTTGTGCCCTCATGATTACGCCGGAACAGTTTGCAAAAACGCTTGATGCTTCAGCGCAGCGTGCATTTGATACAAAATAATTTCTGACAATGAAAGATATGCAGCAGAATACAGCTGCATATCTTTTTTAATCTGCAGAGGTATCTATGAAAACATTGTTTTATAATAAAAAAGTTGTCTCGGCTCTTGTGGTGCCGGGGCTGTGTATAATGCTTTTTGCAATAGCGGCTCCGCTGATTATCAGCATTATTCTTAGTTTTGTGAAGTGGTCGGGATTTGGTAAATTAAAGTTTATCGGAATTGATAATTATGTCCGTCTGCTTACAAGGGATCCGCTGTTTTACCGTTCAATTCTGAACGTTCTTCTTCTGATTGTTGTTACCATTTTATTCCAGAATGTTATTGCCTTTCTTCTTGCATATATGCTTCTGAAAATAAAACCGGGGTATTCGCGTCTGCTCCGTACTATATATTTTATACCGGCAACATTGAGTCTTGTTGTTGTTACAAAACTCTGGGTACATATATTTCATCCGAGTTACGGGCTTCTTAATAAACTGCTTGTTTCTGTGGGCTTAAGCAATTTTACGCATGCGTGGCTTGCGGAACCGGGAACTGCGATATGGGCAGTTATCTGGATCATGATCTGGCAGGGGTTCGGATGGGCGCTTCTTTTCTTTTACAGCGGACTTGTTACTGTTCCGCAGGAACTTGAGGAAGCGGCTGTTGTTGACGGTGCTAATAAATTCCAGCTGTATACGCATGTTATTTTACCGTATATGAAACCTGTTCTGGAATCAATTATTGTAATTGACGTTATTTCGTCCCTGAAGCAGATGGAAATGATATATCTGTCTACAGAAGGCGGTCCTGGTAATTCGACTCAGTTCATTGCGCTGTATTTGTATCAGCGGGCATTTAAATATTCAGAATACGGCTATGGTAATGCTATTTCAGTGATATTTGTTATTCTTGCAATTGTTCTCACCGTTATTATTCAGAAAGCTTTCAGAAGAGGAGAAGATTAACATGATATCGAAGCAAAAAAAATTTGTAATTGCTGTTATATTGATTGCCATTGCATTACTTCAGATATTTCCGCTGGTATGGCTGTTTTCATATTCTGTTAAAACTTCAGGTGACGTTTTCGGACCGGAACTGCTGACGTTTACCGCTCATCCGCATTGGGAAAATTACCGGAAGGCTTTTGTGGACGGTAGAATCGGTTTGTACCTTTTTAATACGCTCAGCATCATTATTCCGTCGGTTACAATCTCAACGCTGGTTCCGTTCTGTATGGCATATGCCTGTACCCGTATGGAATGGAAAATGAAGAAGGCTGTGTGGTTCATTATTGTTATAGGCCTTACAATTCCTATTCATACGACGCTTCTGCCTAACTTCATATGGTTTAAGTTTTTTGGACTTATTGACAACCGGCTCGGATTGATAATTGCTTATTCTGCATTCAGCATTTCTTTTAATGCAATAATTTTTGCGGGCCTCCTGCAGTCTATTCCTAAATCTATGGAAGAGTCTGCTTTTCTTGACGGAGCAGGGTACTTTACTGTTTTGTCGCAGATAATTGCACCTATGACCGCAACAGGTTTTGCAACCACCGGTATACAGACGTTTTTGAGCCATTGGAATGAATTTATTATGGCTAATACGTACATTTCATCAGAAGTGAAACGAACTCTGCCTTTCTCTATCATAAGGTTTCAGGGGCAGTATTCTGCTGATTATGCTGCGCAGTTTGCGTGTATGCTGCTTGTCGCGCTGCCTCCGCTTATACTCTATTTTATTTTTAATAAATGGATTCTTGCGGGTGTCGGCGCTGGTGCAGTGAAGGGATGACCGTTCTAAGTCACCACGACCGGACAGAACGGATAATTCTGTCCGGTCGTGATGAACCGTTTTTAGTTAATACATCCTTGAAGCCATATCGTTGATCCGGTCCTGGAGCATCAGCAGACGCTGCTTGAGCTGGCGGATCTGGTCAAGACTTGATACGATTTTTGATTCCATCCATGCGTCGGCAAGAACACCGTCGAATACAAAGTCTGCAAACGTTGCAAAACCGCCCATCTGCATACGGTAATCGCTGGGAATGTCTATATCTTTAAGTTCCCTCTGTAAATCATGCAGCGAAACGGAAATTTCATTCATAATACTGCTTGCTGCTCCAAGTTGAGAGTGTTTTATGAGATCGGTAATAAGTCCTCCTCCAAGAAGATCTACAACACCCCAGTTGCGTGCTTTCTTGAATTTTCCTTCCGCTTCATCAACGAGCGGCATCAGCTTGTAAAGAATGTCACGTACGTCGTTTATTTCCTTCAGGTTCGTTTCCATTTTTTCTCCGGTTGTGTTTGTTTATACTAATCATTTCTGTTATACACTAATGGACATTGTAAACAATTTCAAGGTTGCTGAGTAATGCTCTTGAAATTATTTCTTTTTTAGGCAGAATAGCAGTATAAGAAAAATGTTGTATAATTCATCCGGAATAATTGAAAGGCAGCTTATCTATGTCTTAAGTCTGCCTGTTTTTTCATTTGTAATTCTTTGTATTATAGCGTACAGAATGTACCGGAATCAGGATATGGAAAACCGCCAGACACGGCTTTTTATGTCTCTGATCTGGCTTAACGCAGTACAGCTTGCCGTAGATGCATTGTCTGCCTGTTTTGACGTGTTCAACTGCCGCTTTGCGGGGGTGTGCGCTGAAGCTTTGTCGGTTGCAGATTTGTTATTTCAAACTATCATACCCTGTGTCTGGATGTGTTTTGTGCTTGAAGTTACCGGTAAAAAATCCTGCTTAACGAAATGGCCTGGAGTTGTTTCTTTCTTTCCGGGACTGGCGGTGATCGTTATCCTCTTTGCAACGCCATTTACCGGTGCGGGATTTATTTACAACGGAACGAATGTTTATGAGCGGACGCCTGGAACATATTTTATTATTTTTGTTGATCTTATGTATCTTCTTGCAGCATATATAGTCGTATTCAGAGCGCGTTACCGGATGGGCAGAAGAAAGACCCGCGCTCTTCTTGGTTTTGCCCTGCCGCCTGCCGCCGGGGGAATTCTTGAAATATTTTTCCCCTTTCTTGATATCACATGGCCGTTAATGACTATATCTCTGCTCGTCAATTATCTTGCCGTTCAGAATGAACAGATACTGTTTGATCATCTTACGGGAGTCAATAACAGAAGGAGTCTTGACATTGCCCTGCGCCGGAAAATCAATGGCAGCCAGCGGTCAGATTTTTTAGGACTTCTTCTTATTGATCTGGATAAATTCAAATCAATTAATGATACCTATGGACATCTTGAGGGAGATACTGCACTTGAAGCTACAGCTCAGATACTCCGCAAGTGTTTTCATCACGGCGACTTTATAGCGCGGTACGGGGGAGACGAATTTCTGGTAATCGTAGATATGCATGACAAAAATGATATCCAGCTGATTGAAAAGCGTGTTCAAACGCAGGTTTCCGCATGGAACAGAACAAGCGGAAAACCCTGGAAAATCGAATTCAGTATTGGAAGTATTTCTTATCCGCCTGATGCAGCCGTTCTGCCGGAGGACTGCCTGCGGGAAATTGACCTTCGGCTGTACGAAAAGAAAAAAGCGAAATATACGGTACGGTTGTAGTATACAGGTCAGATAAAACCCAGTTTTTTTAGTGCGTTCCAGATACCGTCGTTGTGTATATCGTCGGTAACGAATTCTGCTGACTGTTTTACAGTACCGGGACTATTGCCCATGGCGATGCTGTGTCCGGCATGGGCAAGCATCGGAAGGTCGTTTTCGCTGTCACCGAATGCATATGAACAGGACCTGTCCATATGCAGAAAATCAAGCATATATTGAATGCCGCTTGCCTTCGAGTACTGTTGTGGTACCACTTCTGTGAGCCCGCTGCGCGGTATAACGCTGAACTTTTTGGAAAGTTCTGAGTTAAACAGTACGTTGTTGCCTGCATTCGTATGGATGCAGGTCGCTTTTTGTATGGTCATGGCAGCCGGATCTGTTAGAATGGTGCGTACCGGCTTACGATATTGAAGCATGTTTTTCTGTATCTCTGTATATTTGAGCAGAACCGGATCAAGATACATATATTCCGGTCCTTCAAGAATAGGCAGCAGCCGGTATGCTTTGCAGCAGTCGACAATACGCTGTGTTTTTTCCGGTGCAAGGGTTGTACAGTATAAAATGCGGTTTTCATATTCAACGTGCGTACCGCAGCCGTAAACGGCGCCGTCAAACGGCTGCTCAAGAAGTTCCGGTACATTAAGAAACCCTTTTGTTCTTCCGGTACAGACGCAAAGCGTCTGTCCGGCTTTATGAAGTATATTGAGTGCATTTTTTGTGCTTTCAGGAATACGGCAGTTTTCATCCCAGAGGGTACCGTCCAGATCAAAGAAAAAAACAGACATGGGGGGAGTATAACATAAGAAATAATTTCATAACAGATACGTTGCACCTTTTTAATTAAATAAGTATAATTTCTCCATAAACTAAAAGTTGTTAGGGAGGGTTATTTTTTGTATGTTTAACCGACATAACTTTTTTCAACGTGCCGGTTCGACCCCGATAATTCCTATATCTGCAAAAATTCTTACAATATTTATCAGTCTTATCCTGCTGTCGAACTTTATGACCAATTTTATGTCACTCCAGCTTTCACAGAGGCAGATCATTAATCTGACCAATACGGTACTGGTAGACCGCCTCAAGGAACTGTATACCAATGCAGGAAGCCAGTATCAGCTGGCTTCGTTTTCTCACGATACCGATGCTGCCTGTAAAGCCCTGGAAGTGACTGCTGCCCGCGATTTTGCATTACCGAACAGTCTTGCGATGGGAATCGACCGTTCCGGAAAAATCCTGTTCCGTGTTTGTGCTAATCCTGATATGTCATGGGCAAAATGGAACAGCAGTACGGTACTTGATGAACTAAACCATAATTTTGAGCAGGGTATAACTCAGGGATCAGTCAGATTTGCCTCTCCAGAGGGAGAGTATTTTGGAGTGTACAAGTATCAGAGCGACTGGAAATGTTTTCTTATCCGGGCAGAACTCCGCAGGGACACTCAGCGCGATACGTACCGCGTCCTGATCATAATATCAGTGGTCATTATCGTGCTTACGGCAGGGTTCCTTGCTGCGGGAATTCTGATGTTCAACAGACTGTTTGCAAGTATAAGAAAAATAAACGAAAGTCTGTATGCAATGCAGGCAACTTCCCGTCTTTCATTAATTGATATATCTGACGCTCCGAATGACGATATTACTTATCTTGCTGCATCATTCAATGCGTTGTCTTCTACAATTAACAATCTGATCGGGATCTTCCAGAAATTCGTTTCAAAGGATGTTGTTGCTAAAGCGTATGAAGAACATACTATCGCCCTGGAAGGGAGTCAGCGCGAGCTGACCATACTCTTTTCTGATATCAAAGGTTTTACCTACCGGACAGAAACGCTGGGAAACGAAATTATTGATGTTCTGAATGTTCACTACAATAAGGTTATACACTGTGTTCATGAGCAGAACGGAGTTATAGGTTCTATTATCGGCGATGCAATTCTTGCAGTATTCGGAACGCAGAAGGATGGTGTGTTCAAGTCGAAAAACGCTGTTGAAACGGCATGGAAGATAACAACGGAGACCGCTGAACTTCGGAAGAAGATGGTAAGCAGGCGTGCAGAAATAGAAAAGATGCGCAGACTTTCAGACGCGGAAGAGCGGGTGTTCAATGCGGTCCTTCTTGATGTGGGTGTGGGCATAGACGGCGGAAAAGTTTTTTATGGAAATATTGGTTCTGAAGAACATATGGCAAACACGGTTATCGGAGACAACGTGAATTCCGCGTCCCGGCTTGAAGGTTTAACGCGGGTATATCATCTGCCTGTTATTGTTTCGTCATATATCCGTGATGAAACGCAGGCCGAAACCGGCAGGTATCATTTTTATGAGATAGATACTGTACAGGTAAAAGGTAAAACTGAAGGGAAGCGTATTTATTTCCCGTATGATACGCAGCGTGAGGGAAAAGAAGAGGAACAGAAATATCAGATATTTGAAAATGGCCTGAGTGCTTATTATGACGGTGACTGGAATTCAGCACGTACCCATTTTCTGGAATGCGGCCTTGACGTGGCGCAGGTTTTTCTGGGACGGATCGGACAGGAAGAGGCCCCTGAGGCTTGGAGCGGAATATGGATAATGGCGACAAAATAGAAGTTATGCAGAATGACGAGGTTGAAACTGACAGGAAAGCGGAAGTCCGCCTGTTCCTTCATGATGAACTTATTCCTCTGCAGAAGAGCAGCGAAGTACATTCCTATAATCTTGTTAATGAGTATGCAAAAACAAAAAAGAATAAAAGTTCTTTTATCTGGATACTTCTTGGTGTGTGTTTCGCTGTTGTTGCTTCAGTAACTGTTTTTTCGATGATATATCTGTCGAAGCAGAATAAGAAAATTTCTGTAGATTCAAAGGTTTTCAGCGATCTTGATATGCACAGCATGCTTGATACGCAGTCCCATGCAGAAATGAATTATCTTGTTGCAGAAAACACATGCAACCGGCTGGAAACAGAACGGGACTTTAAGCTCAAGCAGGCTGTAATAGAAAGGGATGCAAATCTTAGTCTTACAGAGGCGCTCCGTGCGGATAACGGTGACAAACAGAAAGCGGGTATTATATCGGAATACAAAAGACTTGCCGCTTTGATTCACGGGGAATATGATGACAAAATAAAAATTGCGGCTGATGAAGCGGCACAGTATAAGATGCAGTTTGATTTGAAGAAAGCTGCCAGTCTGGAAACTGCTGACTTTTCCCGGCAGGTTCAGCAGCATGAACGAACTCTGCTTGTAGACACATACGCAAAAACGATAAAAGATCTTCAGCAGCAGATGGCTGCATATCAGCTGTCTGAGGCAGCTTTAAATACGGCTGCTGTTTCAAAGCTTGCAGATGCGTATCATGCGGAAGTGGATTCACTCGATCCGGTTTTAAACGATAACCGGGCAGATGTTATTCTGAAACGAACCGCCGGAATGCCGTCGAAGCCTGATGATGTTCCTTCATATCTTGCATCTTTTCCTGAGAACGTACTGACTGATGATTTTATGGAGCGGATGGCTGAGGTACAGAATCTATTTTCCGATTATCAGTATCTGCATAATGCCATGTCAGGAATTCCGCAGAAACATTCGATTGCCGGATACAAAACATCTGAAACCCGGCTGGTGAACCAGATAGGTACGGAATTCGGAAAAGCTGTGTCTTCCCAGATAACAGGTATGTATGCTGAAATACAGCGGCTTGAATCAGAAAACAGCGGACTGAAGAACGAGCGTGATTCACTTATCCGGAGCCGGGAAGATATGCAGGCTGAGTATGACAAACTTGAGGGAGAATACACCGGAGTATCCGGCAACGTTTCCATGTACAATTCCTGGTTTGAGAAAATGGCCGCTGAAGAAAAATCTGCAGGGTATATCCTTGACGTTTCTGACCCTTCCGCAATGAAAGCTTTTATTGTTCAGTCAGTCCGGGCAGAACTTTTTTCTAAAAAAAAAGATATTCAGGTTATTGTATACCATGGAAAATTACGGAAGGTAACAACGGGTACGGTAAGCGTTCAGTCCGGTGTCTGCTGCTTTGTTCCCTCTGATTCTGCAGCTGTTTCAAAAATAACTGCAGGCGACAGACTTGTTCCGGAATCTCAATAGCCTGAAGCGATTCCGGTCTGTTTTATTCTGTTACACAGGTTTTACTTTTTCCCATTCTGCAACTTGCCCCGGCAGTGCGTGAAACAGTCCGTTTAGTTCTACCGTTGTTGTTTTGTTGTTTTCTGTATATTTGTCCGGGCTGCGTTCCTTCAATTTTTTCTGGAGAAGCCGGAATTCGTAGTCGGCCTGTCCGTCTGTTACCGGAATTATCTGGACGTCGGGGTGTTTGACGTGTATTATTTTTGTACCATCGAAATTGTAGCCGCGAACGAGTGATTCAGTTAAAATCTGTTCAAGATATGCGTTTATTTCATCAACAGGACAGCGGCATGTTTTGAATCTGACAAGCTGCGGATGATGTATGTATCCTTTTGTTTTTCCTTCAAGGACTTTTTTTGCAAGCAGTGCTTCACGCCATGAGGCAACGAGTCCCTTTGAATCCAGATATTTGGGATGGATCGACCATAACCGCATGGAAACCCCCTTGCTGGTAAGTTACAGAGAAACCGGAAAATGAGGTACATAAAAACGGCTAACGGACGGTTTTTCCGGGGAGAGCATGCATATGCCAGCCATAATAAATTGTATTCACATTTTTGTGCGGTATCAGTTTTTTTTGTCGGAATGTGTCAGAAACCGTAACCGGTATATTTCATTACAATGACGGTAAGGTCGTCGCGCAGAGGTACTGCTTCGGTAAAAGCTTCAAATACATCGAACAGATATGCCAGCACTTCTTTTGCGTTTCCCTGCGGTGCGCGTGCGAATACTTGTTTAAGCCGTTCGGTGCCGAGTTCGTCGCCTGCAAGGTTTCTGCTTTCTGTGAAACAATCTGTGTACAGAAGGAAGTATGTTTCACCGGTAAGTTTTGTAGTGACAGTGTGATAGTCGTCTGGTAATCCTTCGATTCCGATAAACGAGCCTCGGAAGGTGTCTGTGTTACCGCCGAGTACGGAAATACCGTCTTTCTGCGATGATGTCTTTACCAACACGTCTGTATGTCCGGCATTTACATATTCAATTTTATTTTCATCCATCCTCAGGAATATCCCTGTGAGATAATTTTCCACCATGCCTTTTTCTTTTGTAAGTACGGTGTTGAACTGTTTAAGCATTTTTTCCAGCGGTTTATTGTTGTATGAGGTAAAGACCTGTTCTGCCAGATATTTTGACAGGATGCCGACAAGGCCGGATGCAACTCCGTGCCCTGATACGTCAAACAGAGAGACGCCGGTAAGTTCCCCGTGTTCGTTGTAATAGAAATCATATACGTCGCCTGAAACCGACGACATCGGCTTGAATAAGAACGCGCAGTCCCATCCGGCTGTATGTGGTGCTTTTCCGGAGTAAAAGCTTTTCTGCACAAGTTCTGCCATACGCATGTCTCTGTCGTGTATGACCTGCTGTTCCTGCAGCATACGGTTTTTTCGGCTTATTTCCTGCGTGCGCGCGGCAACCTCAACGTTCACAATACTGTCGAGCAGTGCCTTGATGGTAACAATTCCTATATAGCAGCCGTTTTTTTCTACGATAATAGGATCGTACAAGTTTTCTTCCGCGCGGGCTGTTGCCCGCGATGCAGCATCTTCTACCGGAGTATCCCCGTCAACAGTGAGAAAACCGGTTATCATCAGGTCTTTGATGTACTTGTGTGAATGGAGGCTGTATCCGTACTGGCTGCCGAATAAGTCGAGCAGTATAGTTCGCGGCATAATGCCAAGTATTTTTCTGGAGGTATCTACGATGGTGACAAGAGCACAATCGGAATGAACCTGGAAGAGATGAAGGACGTCGATCACTGCTGTATCAGGGAACTGGGTAATTCCCGGGGCTGCGAGTGTTGAAACAGCGTGTCCGCAGTCAGAATTCGTAGTTCTTTTATCAGGAATTTTTTCGGTTTCAGAAGTATTTTTTTTCTTTTTTTCAGGCAGCGGTTCAGAGTGTTCAAGCACTTTTTTATTCCGGTGGAACGAAACTATCCGCACATATGATTCGCTTGTCGTTTTTGTGAATGTCCGCGCCGGGCGTGCAAGAAAAAATCCCTGGCCGTACATAACGCCGAGCGACAGCAGTTCGTCAAGTTCCGCTGTTGTTTCTATTCCTTCGGCAATCAGACCGGCTCCTGAACTTGTACAGAATGATGCAAGACTCTTTATCATTGCCTGACGTACCTGATCTTTTTCAATGCCGTGGATAATGCTCATGTCAATCTTGATAAAATCAGGATTGACCGCACACACGCGTTGAAGTCCTGAATATGCTGAACCTACGTCGTCAACTGCAATACTGTATCCCTGCTGACGGTAATACTCTGCGGCATCTTTGAGCGAAGGTGTTTTATCAGTTGTGTTGTCTGAATGTTCCGTTATTTCAAGTATAAGCTCAGCCGGATCAATTCCGTATTTTGCAAGCTGATTCCTGGTAAAGCCTTCCTGAAAGTCGTGGTCATACATGCTTTCCGGGCGTACATTCAGAAATAACCGGCGCTTTAATCCCATTGCGCGTGCGGTTTTGATAGCTGTCTTTCGGCAGAGTTTATCAAGTTCCCAGAGCCGCCCTGTTTTTTCTGCAGCGGAAAACAGCTGCGTTATGGTACCTGAAAACACGTCGGGGTCGGTACGCGAGAGCGCTTCATATCCGAATACTTCTCCCGTTTCCAGAGATACTACCGGCTGAAACACCGGGTACAGATTTTTTTTGGTTATAACAGTATCTAAATCCATAAACGAAGTATGGCAGTACTTCGTAAAGATTGTGTTTTTATTTTGTTAAAAAATAATGTGGACACAGCGCCAGAACCCGCTGATCATCAGTTCTGCCTTGCTTCCCTCAGATAATTATATACGGTAAATTTTGAAACTCCCAGTTCACAAGCGACGATGTCTACAGCACCTTTTATTTCAAATATTCCCAAGTCCTGAAGCTTCTGTACTGTTTTTCTGCTTTTTTCTATCGGGGAAATACCGGTGAGCAGGCTGACTTTTTTCTGAACCCCAAGAAAGGCAGAACGGACCAGGTCGCCTACGGTATTTGAATAATTTTCACTTACCGCATCATCTGCGGGCGGATTTTCCGGTGAAAGCAGGATTTTCATAAACTGATTAACCGGGACGCTGATGTCCAGATTAATACATACAAAGCCGATAAGTTCTTTATTTTCATTTCTTATGAGAATGGTCACGGACCGGAGCTGCTTGCCGGATGCGGTTTTTGAAAAATACGGTCCGATAACGTCCTCGTTGTCGTGTTTAGATTTTTCAATCAGTTCCAGAGCCAGATCTGTAAGGGGGGAACCTATCTGCCTGCCGGTAATATCGCTGTTATTAATGTAAATCAGGGATTTGAGCGGATTTTCAAGTGAATGGATTGTTGTTTCACAGCAGCTCCCGAAAATTTTACCAATACCTTCGGCTACTGCTATATAGGAATGCAGTATTTCACGGTCGTGGTCAGTGAATTTTCTGGAAAAAAGGTCTTTTTTTTGGAGACTTTTCATCAGTATGATTATGAACCATTGATTAAAAAAGTCAATACAAGATGTCAAAAATGTGATTAAAACTTAAAAAATAATTGTAAATTTTGTTGACAAATTTTAAATTCCACGTGTAGAATGATCAGGAGCTCATTGAAAAAGGTTTTAGAAACAAAGAGGTTCCTTCAACAAACTGGTATTACAAACGGTTAGAGAGTCGGAAACAATGGCGTTCCCTTGCAGACGGCAACTACTATGGAGGTAGGTGGCTATGGAAGAACAAGGAAAGAAACTCAATATGTTCAACATATTCGGGTTAGGCTTGGGTGGAGCTATCGGCTCCGGAATTTTCGTACTTCTTGGATACGGTATTGCGTATACAGGTAGATCAATCTTGTTGGTTTGTGTTGGCGGATGTCTCTTTATGCTCCTTGCTTACATGTATAACGTTATTATGAGCGCAATGTTTGTATTCAAGGGTGGGGATTACAGTCAGAAGGCGCTGCTCTTTAGTCCGCTTATGACAGGATTTTCTGCTGCGGTAACGCTGGTCAACAGTATGGCTATGTCAAGCTATGCGCTTGCAGTTGTGGGATATATTGCTTCTATTGCTCCGGCAGTACAACCATACACAAAAATAGCGGCGATTTTAATTATGACCCTGTTTTTTGCAAGCAGTATAAAGGGATCTCGTTTTATAACGCTGATTGAAAATGCTATGACTATCATACTTGTTGCTGCAATTGCTCTGTTCGTGTTTTTTGGGATACCGCGGATTCAGCCGGGATATTTTTCAAATACTGACGGGGGATTTTTTAAAGGCGGAGTAGCGGGATTTTTTAGTGCTATAGCGATCATGGGATGGGCGTGCCAGGGAACGACCATGGCACCGGTATCCCTTGTTGCGGTTACTGAAAAACCCAAGAGAACGATACCGGTAGGCATTCTATGGGTTACGGTGGCGCTTGCGGTTATTTATGGAGCTATGAGCATCGTTGCAGCCGGAGTTTTGCCGTATGATAAAGTTGCAGGTGCGAACCTGAGCGTTACCGCGCAGGCTATTTTTCCGAAGAATATGTACATTGTTTTCGTCCTTGGCGGTGGAGTGTGCGCAATTGCAACAAGCCTCCTCGGCGGAATTGCAATGCTGCGGTACCCGCTTATGAAAATAGCCGAAGACGGCTGGCTCCCTTCCGTTTTTAAGAAGGAAACAAAAGGCGGCTATCCGTGGGTGATCCAGCTTACGTTTTATCTTTTAAGCGTGATACCGATTATTATGGGATTCAGTCTTGATTCATTGATTTCCCTTGTAATGATTCCCTGTATGCTTATGAACCTGTATCTGAATCTTGCCTGCATTACGCTGCCTAAACGCTATCCTGAACAGTGGCAGAAGTGTGCACTCCGCATGCCGATTCCGTTGTACAACGTTGTTTGTGTACTTTCTGCACTTTGTGCAGGTATTGTAGCATTCAATCTATTCAAGGATCTGAAGCCAAAGGATATGATTGCCTCTTTAATTATTATTGCGGTGTGTGCAGGTCTCTCTGTACTGCGGCTTAAGACCGGTGCGGTAAGGAAAGAAGACCTTGCAGCTAACCGGAAGGCGATCGTGGCACAGGCACTTGCAGACGATGATCTTTGATTTTATCGGATATTTTACTGGTGAGAAGGAGTGATTGCTATGAAATATGATTTTACTTCAATTAT
>DCFS01000304.1:30571-30986 GCA_002319875.1 Treponema sp. UBA1798
TGAAATATGATTTTACTTCAATTATGGATCGTCATGGTAAGGATGCGATAGCAGTTGACGGACTTGGTGCTATACCGGGGTTTGCCCCTGATCCGCCGGATAAGGGATTTGATATTATCCCGATGTGGGTGGCCGACATGAACTTTCCAACAGTTCCGACAATTACAGCGGCGATAATCGAGCGTGCTCAGCATCCGGCGTTCGGTTACTTCATGCCGAAAGACGAATATTATGACTCCATTATCAAATGGCAGGAAAAACGCCATGATGTTAAGGGGCTGACGAAAGAGTGCATCGGATATGAAAACGGTGTTCTGGGCGGCGTTGTTTCTACACTGTGTGCGTTTTCTGCTCCCGGCGATGCCGTGCTTCTTCATTCTCCTACGTATATCGGATTTACCGGCTGTATTGAAAA
>DCFS01000304.1:31222-31549 GCA_002319875.1 Treponema sp. UBA1798
TCGGATTTACCGGCTGTATTGAAAACAACGGCCGGAAGATAATCCTGAGTCCGCTGAAAAAAGATGAAAAGGGTGTATGGCGTATGGACTATGAGGACATGGATGCAAAAATAAAGACAAACAAAATCCATGTAGCGGTTTTCTGCAACCCCCATAATCCGTGCGGGCGCGTGTGGGAGCGGTGGGAAATAGAAAAAGCGATGGAAATCTATAAGGCGAACGACTGTATCGTCATATCGGATGAAATCTGGTCAGACATTATTCTGAACGGAAATACGCATATTCCGGTTCAATCAGTCAGTGAAGATGCACGGAACAGAACCGCGC
>DCFS01000279.1:0-202 GCA_002319875.1 Treponema sp. UBA1798
GGGAACTCATGAACATACACCATTTCTCCCGGCTGCCGGCTGGCGATTTCTGGAGGAAGCTCAGACTTTACCAGAAACAGCACCATAATACGGCGGGGATAGCCAATATGGGTATTTTCCAGAATGAGACGTGGCCTTGTATCTTTCGCTGTATCGTAATCCGGTATAATCGTACGACTTGGAGCGAGTACAATATATTCAT
>DCFS01000279.1:522-13493 GCA_002319875.1 Treponema sp. UBA1798
TCGTTGGTTTTAAATGATGAATAAAACATCCACAGCAACGGAAGAACCGTAATAAGTGTAAACAGGCTAAAAATAAAATATGAAAGAACTTTACCGAAAGTTATATGCGGTAATGGTATCCGTGATTGATTCGTCATTTTCAGGACTCCTCGTCCGAACCGAGTTTTTTACCGATGGCATTGCTGATAATGATCATAACAACACTTATCAGAACAATAGCATTGGAAATAGTAGCACCGTATGCAAACCGCAGGGGATTTGAATAATCCTGGAATGCCGTACGGTACATGAGGATCGGCAGAACTTCTGCATTAAGCCGGGTAATTCCTTCTGTAGTAATAGAAAAAATAAGGCCAAAACCTTTAAGGGACCCGGCAATAGCAAGAATACAGGATATAAGAATTGTACCAGTCATAAGAGGAACGATAATTTTAAAAAATATCTGAGTTTCGCTTGCTCCATCAATCTTGGCAGCTTCTATCATGCTGTCGTTTATTTTCTGCAGATTAGCAAGGAAAATTATCATATACAGCCCTGTGTACATCCATATCAGGGCAAAACCGATAGGAATCATAATTGTATCCGGATGAAGCATCATTTCGAACTGACGGGAAGGATCACCGGAAATATATTGAAGAAACCGTGAAACAGGTCCATCCGCACGAAAAATCATGCGCCACATAATACCGATTACTATCGTCGACAGAAACTGGGGGAGAAAGACCATTGCCTGGAAAAAACTGCTGTACCGGACATTTTTGCGGTATAAAATAAAAGCCAGAATAAAACCGAGCGGAATCTGCCCGAAAACGGAAACTGCAACAACGATCATATTATTCTTAAATGCATGATAGAAATCCGGATCTGAAAGAAGAGTTCTGTAATGAGAGAAACCCATAAAATGCCAGATACCACCTTTGTTCGGATTGTAATCAGAAAAGCTCAATGCAACCGAATATATAATAGGATATGCAACAATAAAAAGGTATATCACCAGCCCCGGTAATACAAAACCGGCAAAGGTAAGCATATTTTTTGAATTTCTTTTATTCATTTTTCTCTCCGGTTAACACCGGATAAAGAGGCAGGGATATTTGCCCTCTGTGCTTTGCCGCTTCATCCTTTTTCATCAAAAATCCGCCCCTGCATATACAGAAGCGGATATGACATAGTGACAGAATTACTTTACCAGCAACTGAATTTCAGCTGCTACCTGCGCAGGGGTTTTTGTTCCAGCGACAATCTGCTGACAGCCGGCAAGCAGCGTATCATTCGCTTTGCCGGAGAGATAAGAATCTATAACATCTGTATTCGGCGCCGTTGTACCAAGCGCTACTTTTTCAGAAATAATAGGCGGCATATCTGCGGGGACTTTATAATTCTTTAAGACAGGGGCAACGATCAGACCGTCACGCAGCCGTTCAGTGACTTCTTCCGTACTGTTGAAGAAATCAAGAAATTTAATTGCCGCTTTGCGGACCTTTTCATCAGAAATACCTTTTTTAGTAAGTCCATACCCAACCTGCCATGCAGCTGCAACCGTACCTGTACATCCTTTTTCACCTGGAAGTTTCGGGAATGCCATAAGCCGGGTTCCTTTCTGTGCGTCAGGAGTAAAATTGCCGGCATCCCACTGTCCTGTTACATAAAACAGACATTTACCGTTGCTGTAATCAGAGATTCCCGCGCCGGAATCAATCTGTACAGTTTTAGAAGAAAGGACACCATCCTTTACCATGGTAGCCAGAACAGAAAGTGCTGCCACGAACTCCGGATCAGTAAATTTCTTTTCACCCTTAGCAGCCTTTTGAATCCAGTTGGGATCTCCGGATGTACGGGCAATAAAGCAGGACATCAGGCAGGATCCCCATGCCCACCCATCGGCACCATGTGTTGAAACGACTTCTACACCTTTAGCACGGGCAACCGGAACCATTTTAACCCAGTCATCATATGTCTTAGGCTCATTCAGGCCAAGTTTAAGAAGCAGATCTCTGTTTTCAAATACGACGGTACACATATTTGAGGTTCCCAGAGGAAGATAATAAATTTCTCCTTTGGGTCCCATGTTCGGAATCAGTTTCATATCATATTTGTTCTGATCAAGATAGGAGCGCATATCGATCTGCTGACCGGCTTCCTGCCAGGGTTTACCCCAGCGGGCATCAGCTCCCATATAGGCAAGGTCGGGGATATCTCCGGATGCAAGGCGCGCGGTAACTTTCTGATGATAGGCCTCATCATAAAGCATTTCATCATCAATATCGATATCGGGATTTGCGGCTTCAAAAGCGCTGACAATACGCTTCCAGGCCTGACCTTCCGCATTGGAATTATCTCCATAAGCAAGAGCTTTTACGATAATTTTCCCTGATTTTGCAGATTCCTTTGATCCATTTGCAAAAATTACAGCTGCTGAAAAAGCAATAAACAGACAGCTTAATAATACCGTCCTCGAAGTTTTCATTTTTCCTCCTGATTACGTATCACAAGTTAATTGATTTAATCAACCAACATAATACTATCATAACTTTTCAAACTGTCAAGCTTTTTTATTTGGTCCGGGTGTTATTAAAAAACTCAAGAATCGACTTTCCCTGAAATTTATCATCTTCCACTTCTTCGACTGGCTTTAAGCCGGGAAGCTGGAATAATTTTTCAAGCACCATTCCTGCAGCTCCAAACGATACCGCATTTTCTGTAAGGCTGGCTGCAGTTACCCTGATGGTACGTATATTTGTATAAGGCCACTGATAGTTAATCCGGGATCGTACAATAGTTACCAGTTTTGAAGCATATGTTCCGGAGAGTCCGCCGATATATACTCTGTCTATATTCAGTGTATTAACAAGAAAAGCAATATTCTGTGCAAGTTCTTCAAAAACAGAAATAACCACAGACATATCATCCATTGTTACAAGCTGCTCCTCACCGTTTAAGAACTGGCTTTTATTTCCTTCCCTCCAGAAAATACTTCTGAATTCACCTGCAGAACAATCAGATCCGTGAAAGACTTCTCCGTTAAAAACCAGCCCGAGACCGACAGAAAGGTTTTTGGGAGTATCTCTGACCGGCTGGATAGGCCGATATTCCACAAGCACATACAGCATATTCTCGTGCCATGAATCACTTTTCAGGGCAAGTTCACTGTAACAGCAGGACCGGGCATCATTTTCCAGGTACACAGGAACAGAGACTTTAGATTCTATCTGCTGTATAAAGTCGAGAGGCTCTTTTATTAACAGCGGAATAGACTGAATGATAAGTCCCTTTCTGTTATTTATATATGCCGGTAATCCAACACCTATTCCGGCAAGGGGAACAGAAATTTCAGAAGAAGCCTTATGTAATATTTCATACGCCTCAAAAAATATGCCTGTACAGGTTTTGGAAACAAAATCGTCAGGATCGATTCTCTGCCGGTGTTCGAAGACAACATTCCCCTGCAAGTCCAGCAGGGTACATGAAAATCTTTCCGGATTAATCTCTATTCCTCCCGCACATGCACATGTTTTTACAAGTTCGATAAAGACGGGCTTTCTGCCTCCCTGCGGACCGGGTGTTCCTTCTGATGCTTCATAAATCAGATTCATGGCGGCAAGCACCGATGTAATTTTTGTAACTGTTGATTTATCAAGATGAAGAATAGCTGCTATTTCACCTCTGCTGATTCTTTTTTTCTGCCATAAAAGTCGCAGTACCCGTGTGATATTGACATCCGCAAGCATTTTACTTGATTTCATGCATTGAACTATTACACAGCATTCGTGTTTTTGCAAGATGATTTTTTAAGATTGTATTTGACAGTTGAATTCGTGCATGTTATACTTCGTTAGTTGACTAATTCAACCAACTTGAAGGTTTTTTATGAAATATGGCTTTTTTGATGATGTAAACAGAGAATACGTAATAACATGTCCGCGAACCCCCTATCCCTGGATCAATTATCTTGGTAACGAAAATTTTTTTTCACTTATTTCAAATACTGCAGGCGGTTATGTATTTTATAAAGACGCCCGCCTCCGGCGTCTGACAAGATACCGTTATAATAATATACCTCTCGATTCAAATGGCAGATATTTTTATATAAAGGAGGGTGACACTATATGGTCTCCGGGATGGCAGCCGGTAAAAACGGAACTCGATTTTTATGAATGCCGGCATGGTTTCGGCTATACTAAAATATTGTCAAAAAAAAATAACCTTACAACAGATATACTCTACATGGTACCCAACAGTGAAAATGCAGAAATACAAATGATTACACTGAAAAATGAGTCTGTGTCAGAAAAAAATATCTCGCTCGTTTCTTTCGTTGAATGGTGCCTGTACAATGCACAGGACGACGGTACTAATTTCCAGAGAAATTTTTCTACCGGAGAAGTAGAAATTGAAGGCAGTACAATTTATCACAGAACAGAATACCGCGAAAGACGAAACCATTTCACCTTTTACAGTGTGAATACGCCCATTCAGGGTTTTGACACTGACAGGGAAACCTTTCTCGGTCTTTATAACAGCCTCAGTGAACCGCACTCAGTTCTTGCGGACAAAAGCGGTAATTCAGTAGCCGACGGCTGGTCCCCTATTGCAAGCCACCGCATTCAGATAAAACTTCAGCCGGGAGAAAGCAGGACCTGCATATTCATTCTGGGGTATATTGAAAATCTTCCCGAAAAAAAATGGGCTGTAACTTCTTCACAGGGAGCAGACGGCCAGATGCTCTTAAGATCAAATACCACCGGCGGTATTATCAATAAAGAAAAAGCATATACGTTGCAAAAAAAGTTTTCCACACCTCAACAGGTATATGAAGCCTATGATTTACTGAAAATTTACTGGACTACTATTCTGTCGCATTTTACCCTTAAAACGGACGATAAAAAACTGGACCGGATGATCCTATGGAATCAGTACCAGTGTGCTGTTACCTACAATTTTGCCAGGTCCGCCAGTTATTTCGAAAGCGGAATTGGCAGAGGTATAGGATTCCGTGACACAAGTCAGGATATGCTGGGTGCTGTTCATCAGCTCCCTCAGGAACGTATAAGGGACCGGTTATATGATGTTGCTGCAACACAGTTCGAAGACGGAAGCGCTTATCATCAGTTTCAGCCGCTGACAAAACGCGGTAATGCCGACATCGGTTCCCATTTCAACGACGATCCACTCTGGATTATCCTGGGGGTAGGCGGTTATATCAGGGAAACAGGTGATGCAGCGTTTCTAAACCGGGAAATACCGTTCGATAATGACCTTACAAATACTGCATCTCTTTTCGAACATCTGAAGCGATCTTATCACTATACACTGCTGCATACGGGGCCTCACGGGCTACCGCTTATCGGCAGAGCAGACTGGAACGACTGTCTTAATCTGAACTGCTTCAGTGATAATCCGGATGATTCGTTTCAGACCTGCACAAATAAAGACGGCAACCGGGCAGAATCCGTTTTAATAGCAGAAATGTTCATATACATCACTCCGGATTATGCGGCGATGTGCCGTATACAGGGCGACGAAGCAGAAGCCCTCAACGCGGAAGCCGCTGCAAAAAAAATGGAAACGACTGTCTGCAAAAGCGGATGGGATGGGAACTGGTTTCTCCGGGCATACGATGATGAAGGAAATAAAATAGGCTCGCATGAATGTAAGGACGGTAAAATATTTATCGAAACACAGGGCTTCGGAGCAATGGCACGCATAGGGGAAGACAAAGGATACCCGGAAAAGGCTCTCAACAGCGTCAGGAAATATCTTGACACAAGATATGGTATTGTTATCCTTGATCCTCCATACCGCACCTATCACCTGGAACTCGGTGAAGTTTCTTCCTATCCTCCCGGTTACAAGGAAAACGGCGGAATATTTTGCCATAATAATCCATGGATTATTATTGGAGAAATCATTTCAGGACAAGCCGACGAGGCCTTCAAACATTACAAAAAAATAGCACCTGCATACCTTGAAGACATAAGCGATATCCACAGAACTGAGCCATATGTATATTCCCAGATGATAGCAGGAAAAGCGGCCAGACGATTCGGAGAGGCAAAAAACAGCTGGCTTACAGGAACTGCTGCATGGAATTTCGTTGCTCTTTCCCAGTATATCTGTGGTATACGGCCGGAATACCATGGCCTGCGGATAGAACCCCGACTCCCTTCTTCTATAAAAAAAGCTGAAGTCACCAGAAAATTCCGGGGAACAGAGTACCATATAAGCATTGAAAACAGAAATAATACGGGGAATATAGCAATCACCGTGAAAGGCAACGCAAAGATTGAAAAAACAGTAGTTCTTGCCGATCCGGAAGCAGCTGATATTTATATTTCAGTCACTGTAGGTTGAAATATAATCCGAAGTGATTATTTTGTCAGGGCAAGAGCCTCTGATATATTAAAAGCATGGTCGCCTATTTTTTCAATCTGACGGACAAGATCAATATACAGCAGTTCTGATTTTACATCTGCACCACTCTCAAGACGTTTCCGGGCAACTTTTTTCAGATTTTTTCTGAAAAGATCAATCTGAGCCTCTATTTCCCGGGCAAAAGAAAGTTTTTCTTCATCAAGATGTTTATTGATATTAATATGGATAAATGTAATAAACTGACGGGCCAGTTCCACATAGGGAATCAGACGGTCAAGATCTTCCTGCAGGAAAACCATTTTCTTTTCAATACTCTTTTTCAGCAACATAGTGACATTAAAGCAGTCATCGGTTATGTTTTCAAGTTCATCGACGACCTGTATCATTATTGATATATTATTTAATTGTTCCGGACTTATCGGTAAATGCTCGCAATTCAGGAGATATTTTGTCAGTTGCTCATGCATCTGATCCGCATAATTTTCATTACGGGTCAGATTGCCTACATGCTCATCAATAAATTTTTTAGTCCGGCAGGAAAAACCTGTTTGTATACGATCAAACATTTCAATAACAATATCCGCCATATCGGCAACTTCTTTTTCCGCCCGTAAGATGTATGCCACCGCATTCTCTTTTCCTGTCGTTTCAGTAAAGTCCAATACATAAACGTCCCGTATTTCCTCTTTTGACGGCTTGATAAGACGTTCTGTCAGACTGGAAATCTGTCTGACAAACGGAAGGTAAATACAGGTGGCAAGAACATTGAATACGGTATGGAGCATAGCGATATGATACGTAATATTATCATATACTGACCCGGGAACAATAAAATCAACCAGACGCAGCAGCGGATGAAAAAACAATAAAGCAAGCATCGTACCGCTTACATTAAACAGAACGTGCACCAGCGCAGCCCGGCGGGCATTCACTCTCGTGCCTATCGCAGCAAGCACAGAATCAATGGTAGATCCTATATTACTGCCCAGTACCATGGCAGCGGAAAACTCCCACCCTATCAGCCGGTTATATGCCATCGTCAGAATAATCGCGGTAAAAGCACTGGAAGAATGCAGCAGCATCGTAACAAACAAACCGATGAATACTCCTGACAAAAGTACTAAAAAGCCGTTACCCTGAAGTTTTGTGAGAAACATCATGTCTTCAGGTTTTACGGATATCGTTGACGATAACATACTTAAGCCAAGGAAAAGCAGCCCGAAACCCATTATAGCTTCTCCAAGGCTTTCTTTATGAAACTTCTTTATAAATGTCAGAAAATACCCAAAACCAAAAACAGGAACGGCAAACAGCGATATCTTAAAATTAAAACCAAAAACCGCGACGATCCAGGCCGTAACCGTCGTTCCGATATTTGCTCCGAAAATAACACCGACAGACTGCATAAGACTAAGCAGGCCAGCATTTACAAAAGATACAACCATAACAGTTGTCGCACCGGAAGACTGGATGACCATGGTAACAACCATGCCTGTCAAAACTGCAACAAACCGGTTTCCTGTCATCATCCGGAGGGCATGCTGCATACTGTTTCCGGCACTCTTCTGGACACCATCACTCATCAGCTTCATGCCGTATAAAAGGAAAGCAAGACTTCCTATGAGCTGCAATAGGATTTCAATTATATTCACCGCGTTATAATACCGGAAGCAGCCGTTTTTTTCAATATAATTCGCTGCTTTGCACTATCATAAAAATACGTTATGATAGGAAAGAATGAAAAAATACAGGTATGTGGCAAATTGTGCAGTATTATTGTCCGGCATGGTGTCTTTCTTTGTTTCCTGTCATCAGGGACGTCAGAAAAATAATACAACCGATATACTCAAAATAAGTATCCATAAGGCAGACGTAAAAAGCGACTGGCTTACGAACCATACACAGCATTGGCACTTTTCAGAAAAACATATCTGTATCGTATTCGGATACGGATATAATGATGAAAATTTTGTACAGTCCACTATCACGGAGCTTGGGATAAAATATGGTCTGGAAAGCAATGGAGGACTGATATTGCCCCTTCGTTATCCTGAAGATTTCAAACACGGAGGCTCCGGACGGATTTCAATTCTGCCGGAGCTTCTTGAGGATAAACATATCGGAGGAATTATTCTTCTTGGAGCTCCTGAAAATACGCATAATACACTTTCCAGGATGAAAACAAATTATAACGGAAGTTTTCCTTATCCGATTTTTTCTTATTTTCCACAGGATGATGTTCTGGGGATGGAATATGTTTCCGACTTTGTTCTCGAAAATGCTCAAGCTTCAAAAAATACAGAGTCTTTACAGGATGAACAGGAGCAGGTCTTGACCAATGACGTTACTGCTTTGCTCGACTCTTCAATCCGCTGCATAACCCTCCTGGATTCTCCACTGCAGGCTGATGATAATTTGCATGCCCAGGTACAGGCAATCGTCGGAAAAATGGGTAAAGTAAACCGCTATACTGATCCTGAAACCGGACTGCAATCAATAAACCACTTTGTACTGGATTGAATAATGAACAGTTTGACACAGCTCGAATCAATGCTTATCGGTACAGATACAGAGGTTAAGAAACTGGCGATGAAGCAGGATGCGACGATTCTGGTCTTTTCCGATTCCCACGGTCAAAAAAATCTCGTACATCAGATTATCCATCACTTCGGTAAAAGGTGTGATTCACTTGTATTTTGCGGAGATGGTGTTTCTGATCTTCTTTCTGCTCTTGATGATGCCTGGAATCAGCCATCATATGCAGTCTGTATTCCTCCCGTTGTTGCTTTTGTACAGGGAAATGGTGATTCAAACCGATATCCAGTAGAATTTCATCCTCAGGAGAAAAAAAAAGATGATAAAATCTACCATGAGATATCAGTCCCTAAGCATATTGTTTTCAGCGTTGCCGGTCACAAACTGTTTGTCGTACACGGACATTCGGAGGGCGTATATTATAGTACAGACACATTACTTGATAAAACAAGGCAGGCAAATGCACAAATCGCGATATATGGACATTCCCATATATCAAAAGAAGAAAAAAAACAATCCGGCTACTTACTGAACCCGGGAAGCTGTTTCCGGCCGCGGGGAGGGCAGCCCCCTTCTCTGGCAACACTGACAATCCATATGGATTCCAATATCTTTGAAACCGTTTTCTATAAAATTACTATTAAATCGGACGGGCTTACCTATACACCTTTTCAGCCGGCTGTTGTTTCATTATGGTAAAACAAAGGAACAATAAGCCCTCTGTCTGCAACGGGTTCATCGTTCCCTAAAGGTATCACATCCGGGATTTAATACTCTTCATACGCCCCGGGGAACGGAATATATAATCCTTCGCACGAATAAAGTCGTATCTACAAAACAAATCAGACGATTACCGGCCAATCATATAAAAGACGAAAAGGGGAAGCCGCAGAAACCGTGTCCGGGATATACAGAGGTTTCCGCGGGAATCACGTGCCGCAATTCAGCAAGGCTGTTCATCATGTCCTTTTCACTTCCTCCATATAAATCGGTTCTGCCGTAAGACTGATAAAATAATGTATCACCGGAAATCAGTTTCCCTGCAGCTGCATTATACAGGCAGACAGAACCGGGAGTATGTCCGGGTGTATGCAGTATTTTCCAGTTTGCAAGGGACCGGAAAACCGCCTCTGTTTCATCTTCCCGATTATTACAGATACCAAGACAATACTGTTTATCAAAAATATTTGACAGAACAAGTCCATCCCTGAACAGACAGTCTGCACCAGGAAGATTGCTTACAGCCGGTAACAGAGATTCACAGCCCAGTGGAACAAGACTACGCTCCTGATAAACAGCAGAATTGGCACCTAAGTAGTCCATATCATTCTCATGAATGGCTATACGTATATCCGGATAAGTCTCATGAATTACGGGAAGTCCGATTACATGATCAAAATGCCCATGTGTAAGTACAACGGCTACAGGTATAAGATCATGGAGACAGAGATAGCCTGTAATACTATTTTCATCCCCCGTCAGTGAAGAACCGGCGGGATCTATAATAAAAACATACTTTTCTGTCAGTGGTACAATCAGAGAATTTACCTGTACAGGACCTGATTGTATTACAGAAATTTCAGACAAGAGGCGTATCCGTTTTACCGGAAGGTACAGAGAAAGGCTCCTTATCTGCAGCAGCTTTTTCTGCAGCGGCATATGCTGCCGCATCTTCAGCAGCAGAAAAGGCATCAACCGGCGGATTAGCGTGTGTCTCAAGCGGCTTTTCTTCCGGTGCTCCACCAGAAGAGTCTCCGTCAGAGTCACCTATATCCTTCTGACGTGAATAACTTACAGAAAGTTTCCGTCCACGATAATCATAACCATTTAACGCAGTTATCGCTTTATCTGCATCTTCTGTAAATAACTGGATAAACGAATAATTTGCAAGCACCCGGATATCCCCGATTCTGTCACGATCAAGACCTGCAACACTTACCAGTAAACCGACAAGATCTCGTGGATAGACCCTGCGGTTACGACCGATTCCGATAAATATCGTAGTAGCAAGAGAATCGTCAATCTGAACTTTCGGAAGATGAGAAACATGCTCTTTCTGTTCTTCCCTGTGAGCGGCTACAGGGACTTCTGTAAAACTGATTTTCTCATGGCTGTCATGAGTTTTCCAGTCATGAGCTGATGCTGCCTGATTATCACGAGTATCATGTCTGTTACGGGAAGTCATCTTCGGAGAACCTTCCATAACAACCTTTACCAGATAGGCCGCTACATATGTCCTTAAGGTAAAAGGAACAATTTCCTTATATTTTTTCTTCAGATCATTTAAAAATTCAGGGTCTTCCTCTATTTTTACTTTTGCAACAGCATCCTTTAAAATCGAAGCAAATAAATTCATATCAATTTCATTTTCATGCTTTGATAACATCAAAAACTCCTCTACAATGTCTAATATGTTTCTTTCTCAAACAAATCAGCAAAAAATCCCGATCCAATCCTCTTAAAACCGGAACGATCCAATAAAGGAATCATAGTATCGGGAACAATAGTATTTGCTATAATTACCCAATGAACTCCCTGGTCATGTAAACTGTTTAAACATAACGAAAACAGTTCTTTACCAATACCTAAACCACGGAAATTCCGCAATACAAAAAAACCGGTTAACACAGCTGCTTTCTTCGGACAGGGCATACAGGGTGTAAACACAATACATCCGGTAAAATCCCCGGAAGGAGTAGAACATATAAAACCAATTTCAGAACCGGAAAGTCCATAGCAGAACTGGTGTTTCCATAAATCAAGAAAAACATAACCAATTCCTTCTGGCCAGTCATTATTCATATCTTCCGTCAATGCATCAGCCTGCCGCAAAACAGATTCCCTGTCTTTACCGGAATCATATTTTCGGAACACAAAATCTTTTAGAACAAGATCCTCTATATCCTCTGGTTCCTGATCAAGTTTTTCCAGACCCCATGTTTCACGCAATGCATTATACCAATCGTTAATGCAGATACGCATCTCATAATTCTTAAAAAGATGCCATTTCCGTTCAACTTCCGGATATTCTTTTATAACATTCTTAAAATTTCTGAACACCCCCCTGCCTGAGTGGAGCACCGTTTGCAGCTCCTCGCGAACGAGCGGCGTATGAAGCTCGGAAACAAATCGTTCTCTCAGAGAAAATCCTGCCTGGGAATTCCAATCCGGCAACGAATAAAAATGTTTTTCGTCTACTGTTTTTTTATAGTCTGCCTCAACAAGAGTACCCGTCTGTGCATCTACCACAAAAGCGACATTCTGATTTTCCATTGCGGCAAGAATCGAATCTGAAAGTTCTGCAGTCAGATCAAAACACATATATTACTCTATCATAAAAAATGGCAAAAGACAACAAAAACAATTAATCAGGCTTTCTGCAGATCAGACCTTCTGCCAACTATTTTATTTATCAAGCCATATATCTGAGCTTCTTCTGCATTCAGCCAGTAATCCCGATCTGTGTCTTTAGCAACCTGTTCAAAAGGTTTGCCGGTTTCTTCTGAAATCAGTTTATTAATCTTAGCACGTGTTTTCGCAAGCTCCTGTGCATGAATTTCTATTTCTGTGGCGACACCCTTCATCCCGCTCATCGGTTGATGAATCAAATAATGACTGTTCGGAAGACCAATCCGCCGTTCTTTCGGAACAGCCAGCAGAACAAGAGCTGCAGCACTTGCAACGAGCCCCATCCCGACAAGAAAAACAGGAGCATCTATAAAACGGATCATATCGAAAATTGCATAACCGGCATCGACATCACCACCGGGAGAATCGATAAATATATAGACCGGCTTATTATTATCAGATTCAAGAATCAGCAACTGACGGACGATTTTCTCTGCAAGTTCCTTATTTATCTCTCCAGAAAGCAAAATCTGCCTGGTCTTAAGAAACTTTTCCATAAGAGGATCAGGAATCTGTTCTTTCTTTTCCTGTTTATCTTCTTCGTCATCATTAAATTTACAGACGTACATATCTTCCATTTCAACTCCTATAAAACAACCATATTGAAATACTATAAAAAAAGAATAATTACCTGAGCCACTTTCAAAAGTCTGTTA
>DCFS01000279.1:13822-14090 GCA_002319875.1 Treponema sp. UBA1798
TGAAAAATTCTATCATTACATCTAAGGTTGCGTTTTCAAAACTCGTCTGACTTTTGAAAACGCCTCGCTTAAACAACTCAATTAATTATATAATACTAAAATAAAACTATCTGGGCAAGCAGAACAAAATTTTCAGAACTATTAATCATAACGGTTCTCCGTTTTCCTGCCAGACACTGCCTATAGTATCGCTGTGTTCACTATCCATCGGAATACCGGCGGCGTTCAAACTTTTTTCGACAGCAACAAATCTATGACAGAATTTTTC
>DCFS01000133.1:0-4556 GCA_002319875.1 Treponema sp. UBA1798
GACGATCTTGCACTTCAGACGGATAACATAAAAACAGAAATCACCGTATGCCGTTACGGAAATATCAGCATACCGCTTTTTCTTAACCAGGAAAACACAAATGGTATCGTGTATCTTGAGGTCGCCTTTCCTGCAGATACGCTGCAGCCTTCGGAATATCCCTATCTTCCTTTTTTTTCGATAGCGGCTACAAACTGCGGGTGGAAAGGTAAAAACTGGGCAGAAACCGCGACGCTGAGCGGTCTGACCTGTGGAAGTCTTTCAGCCGGTCTTTTTACATCATCGGAGGTACCGGACGCAGATAAAAATCTCCCTTACACAGGCAGGGACTGGATTATGTTCCGCATAAAAATGCTTTCGGAAAAAATAGAAGCATCTCTTGATCTGCTTTCCGACTGTCTTACCGGAACCCTGTACGATGACCCTAAACGCCTGCAGGATCTGGCAAACGAGTACCGTAATGATTTTGATGAAGAAGTTATTCCTGACGGGCATGAATTTGCCTGTTCGCGGGCATCCTGTACATGGAACCGCTCAAAGGCTGTTGATGAGATATGGAACGGCCTTTCCCAGCTGTTCACAGCCCATAAGATATCAGAAACCAATATGGCAGAACTCGGCAGACATCTCAGCAGCCTGAGTCAGACAATAAGAGCCGGTGGTGCGATAATCCATATTACAGCCGATAAAGATAGTATGGTAACCATTGTCAAAAACTTACCGGCTTTTGCGGAAAAGACAGAATTAGAAATGCTGAAGCAAAAAAACAGCTATGAGGAAGAAGAATTTTACAGGCTTACCGTTCTGCCGGCAAAAAAGCCGCTTGCAGATAAAAATACCGAAATCTGTATTGCACAGTCTCAAACAGGTTTTGCAGCCATAGCTTTTCCGGCAAGTCCATGGTTACTCAGGGAATGTGCGGCGGAACTCGTTCTCTCACACTGGCTTTCCAGTACGCTGCTTTGGGAACAGATACGTACCGTTGGAGGTGCATATGGTGCGGTGGCCTCAGTCGATGCGATTGAAAAACTCTTTACCATTATCACATATCGTGATCCGGCACCCATGACTTCTATCGGTTTATGTATCAGTTGTCTGGAAAAAGCATCGAAGGCAAATTTCAGTACTGTTACCGTTGAAAAAGCTGTTACCGGAACATACAGCCGTGAAATACAACCGCGTTCACCTGCGGGACGGGGAAACACAGGTTTTTTGCGGATCCTCTATGGCATTACTGAGGAAGACAGAAAAAGAAAACTGGAAGCCATATTGAGCGTAACCGGAGCGGAACTGGAAACTGCAGCTGAACGGTTACTCCATAATAGTGTGCAAAACAGGAAAGCCGTAATCTGTGGCAAAAATGTAAATTCCACAGAAACATATATACTATTGCCTGTATGATAGGCCTATAAGAAAACACTGATTAAAACTCCGGGATTTTATCAGTGTTTTCTAAAGTTCTGTAAATACTTCTATAAAAGTATTTTAAACATGCCGATATTATATAGGATTGTTTTTACAGAGGACTTTGTATGGCAATATCAAAAGAAAATGCCCGTAATAATGCATATAAATTAAAGGGCTCATTGAAAAAAAATGGATTCGACAGATGGCGGTTCTTTTTCTATGGGCAGGCAAAAAATTCGGGAGAACAGCGCTGTTTTTATATCGAGCTTTATATCTTAAATCCTCTTGTTTCACCGGATATGCCCTTTTTTGGATGTATTCCTGATGCACAGTTCCCGAATCGTCAAATCCAGCAGGATATGCCACTCGATACAGACAAAGACAAGTCAGAAGAAAATACAGTATTGTCTTCATATGTTGTACTAAGGGCGGGCGAATTAGGCAGAACCAGCAAACAGGTAAACAGTTTTTTCCCGGCAGATGATCTGCTGCTGAATAAAAAACAGTTCGGACTGAAAATTGGAAACAGTTCAATAAGTAACAATCTGCTGGAGGGATCAGTTTTTCTGGATCCTCATGAAAAACTCGAACATCCTGAGTACTTCAGTGATGCAGGTCTGTTTTCATGGAAACTCAAATATGAAAAACAGATGGACTTCCGTACCGGATATTCAAAAAAGAATTATAACTGGATACCGACAGGCGCAAAAACGGTTTATGCAGGAACTTTTTCCGTTGATGGAGAAGACTTTATCGTTTCGCCAACAGAGATGACCGGTTATGCTGATAAAAACTGGGGCAAAAACTTTACACAGCCATGGTTCCACCTGTCATCAGCAAATCTTGTCAGTACTATTTCTGGAAAAAAATTACAGCAGTCCTGCTTCGCCATACAGGGAATATATGAAAAAAAACTCTGCATTCTGGCTGATCTGGAAGGACAAAAAATGGAGTTCATACCAGGAAATCTTTTTCATAACTACACCGTTACCTGGTCGTGTTCAGAAGCTCCTGCAGACAGTGAAGGGAAAAAGCTGCACTGGAGTGTAAGCGTCCATGATAGTCACTGTATTCTTGATGTCGATATATTCTGCAAAGTAGATGAACTTTACGCACATGATTATGAAATTCCTTCCAGAAAAAACAAACGATTCAAAGTATTAAGCGGAGGAACCGGAACTGGAGAAATCCGTTTTTACAGGTGCATAAACAAAGGTGTTGAGCTGATAGAACACGCGCATATAGTACAGGCTCTATGCGAATATGGAGCAGAATAAATTTGATTTCCGGTAAATCCATTTGTACATTTAAAATATGGATTACGAACAATTTACTTTAAAAACCCAGGATGCGCTGCAATCTGCCAGTGCCCTGGCACAACAAAGTGATCACAGCGAAATAGGAACAGAACATCTGCTGAAAGCCCTGCTGCTGCAGAAAGACGGAGTAGTACCGCCTCTCGTCGAACGGATCGGTATTCCGGTACAGCGTTTGCTACAGGAAATCGATGATCTTCTGCAATCATATCCGACGGTCAACGGTAACTCACAGATAACACTTTCCGGAGAAACTCAAAAGATACTTGCAAAAGCAGAAAAGGAAATGACGGCCCTGCATGATCAGTACCTGTCTACCGAACACATACTGCTTACGATGTCAAAATCTGAAGGCAGGACAGGTGAGCTGCTCAGAAAGCACGATATAACTCATGATGCCATACTGAAAGCTCTGAAAGAAGTACGTGGAAATCAGCGTGTCAATTCACAGGATCCTGAAACGACCATGCAGTCTCTGGAAAAATTTACGAGGGATCTTACCGCCCTTGCCCGGCAGGATAAAATAGACCCGGTTATCGGAAGGGACGAAGAAATACGGCGGGTCATGCAGGTTTTGTGCAGGCGGACAAAAAACAATCCGGTACTTATCGGCGAACCGGGTGTCGGTAAAACGGCTATAGTTGAAGGACTTGCCAGACGGGTCGCCACAGGAGATGTTCCTGAAAGCCTTAAAAATAAGCGTGTCCTTGCACTCGATCTCGGTGCTCTCGTTGCAGGAGCAAAATTCCGGGGAGAATTTGAAGAACGCTTAAAAGCAGTCATCAATGAAATTCAAAAATCTGAAGGACAGATTATTCTTTTCATTGATGAACTCCATACCATTGTCGGTGCCGGTGCAAGCGAAGGTTCTATGGATGCCTCTAACTTGTTAAAGCCGGCGCTTGCGCGCGGAGAGTTACGTGCTATCGGTGCAACTACACTCGACGAATATCGCAAGTATATAGAAAAAGATGCAGCCCTTGAACGAAGATTTCAGCAGGTTTACTGCAAAGAACCGACAGTTGATGATACGATCGCAATTCTTCGCGGTTTGCGTGAAAAATATGAAATACACCACGGTGTAAGAATAAATGACGAAGCGCTTGTTGCCGCAGCAGTCCTGTCAAACCGTTATATAACGAACAGGTTTATGCCGGATAAGGCCATAGACCTGGTAGATGAAGCGGCAAGCCGACTCAAAATGGAAATAGAAAGTCAGCCAACAGAGCTTGACCAGGCTGAGCGGAAAATTCTACAACTCTCCATAGAAAAACAGTCCCTTTCAAAGGAAACCGATGAAGCTTCAAAAGAAAGGCTGTCCCGGCTTGAAAAGGAACTGGCAGAATTGACGGCAAAGCGGGATGCCATGAAGCTTCAGTGGCAGAACGAAAAGGCCGACATCGATAAGTCAAGAACCCTGAAAGAACAACTTGAACAGGCACGATTCAATGAAGAAAAATTTACACGGGAAGGTAATCTGGAAAAAGCAGCAGAACTGAAATACAGTACCATCCCGCAGCTGGAGAAACAGCTCCGTAACGCTACAAAAGTAATGGATTCCGCTGACCAGACAAAAAACGAAGAAAGAACTTCACTGCTCCGGCAGGAAGTAACGGAAGAAGATATAGCACGCGTAGTTTCAACATGGACCGGTATTCCTGTAAGTAAAATGCTGGCAAGTGAAAAGCAGAAATATCTCCAGCTTGAAGATGTACTGCACAGGCGTGTTATCGGCCAGAATGATGCTGTGCAGGCTGTATCAGATGCCATAAGGCGTAACCGTTCCGGGCTTGGTGATCCGAACCGTCCACAAGGCAGTTTTCTGTTCATCGG
>DCFS01000133.1:4877-5925 GCA_002319875.1 Treponema sp. UBA1798
AGCTCTTACCCGGATCGATATGAGCGAATACATGGAAAAGTTCAGCGTTTCACGCCTTATTGGAGCGCCACCGGGATATGTCGGTTACGATGAAGGCGGACAATTAACAGAAGCCGTACGAAGGCGACCCTACAGCGTTGTGTTGTTTGATGAAATAGAAAAAGCTCACCCTGATATTTTTAACGTCCTTCTCCAGGTCCTGGATGACGGACGCCTTACTGATGGGCAGGGTCGGCTTGTAGATTTCAGGAACACAATAATTATTATGACCAGTAATCTCGGGAGCGATCGTATACTGGATGCCGATACAGTAGAAAAGATGGACTCTGTTAAAGTACAGATAAGCATACTCCTTAAGTCCACGTTCCGTCCGGAATTTCTAAATCGTATCGATGAAATCGTCATGTTTAACAGACTGGACCGGAATTTTATAAACGGCATTGTCCGCAATCAACTTGCGCTTGTTTCCGGACGCCTTGCAGATAAACGTATAACTTTGATTTTTGACGATCGCGCCATCGATTTTATTTCCGGGAAAGGATATGATCCGGCTTTCGGAGCACGTCCGGTAAAACGGGCTATTCAAACCTACGTGGAAAACCCGCTGGCAAAAGACCTGCTTGCCGGTAAAGTCGGTGAAAATACGAAAATACAGGTAACTGCCGCCAGCAATGCAGAATCACTGACGTTCACAACCGTATAAAAAGAATCAATGCCCAGGCTGATAGACGAGCTGTTTTCTACAAGTATCACGATCGGGATTTTATACCCTTTACCACGGTCCGGGAATAAGGGGGATTGTCCTACCGTCGTGAATAATTTAAGCCCTGTAACCGGGGTTATGTGCCCGGCTACAGGGGCAGCTGTTATCTTTAATTAAGATTTATACAGAACAGAATATGCGGTTCAACTCCAATAAGACTGTACTCTGATGTAGAGACACTATAACTGTAATCCTTTTTTTCATAAGCTTTTGAATTCTGCGGATCATAAAATGCCTTTACACCAAGGATAAGAGAAAAACGTTCATACCGGAACAGTTTACTGT
>DCFS01000102.1 GCA_002319875.1 Treponema sp. UBA1798
TCAAATCTTTCAAGCCCGATCCAGCCATTGCAGACATTCTCTATTTTCTCTGCCCTTGGTGTCGGATTTGCACTCATTCTTTCCGTCATACTTATTCCGGCTCTTCTGTACACAACCCCGCTCAACAGGGTAGGAAGACAGCCCGGCCATATGTCTCATCATGCGCAGAAAATTAAAACACTCCTTGAGCAGCAGAGAAAGCGCCGTGGTGGTCAGACTGCAGAGGAAGCGAACGGTGATACGTTATACAAAGTGTATTATTTCTTTGCAGGTACAAAACCACGTCTGGCAGTCTTTTTCACTGCCATTCTGATACTGTCAGGAATCGGTATTAAAAAACTTATTGTTGATACCGCCCTTGTCAACTATTTTCCGCCGGACAGCAAATTCCGGCAGGATATTTCTTACGTCGATAACCGGCTTGCAGGAACAAACAGCCTGTATCTGGTTATCAGCGGACAGAAGAAAGGTGACATGACGAACCCTGAAATTCTGAAAGCCGTAGACGGGCTTCAGAACCACCTTCAGGAGAACCACACAGGCATCGGGAAAGTAGTCTCCTTCACAACGTTTATCAAGCGTATGAACCAGGTTATGCATGTTCCGGCAGAAGACGAGGCCCTTTCATCAACCACATCCGCCGCACCGGCGGCAACAGCGGGAACTACCGACAGCGGATTCGGAGACTTCGGATTTACGGATACAGTACCGGCGGCAACAGCAGCCCCGGCTCCGGCAGCATCGGATTATGTTGATCCAAATATCGGATATGCGAAGACGCTCTCAAAGACTATTACCGTAGAAGAAGGGCTCAAAATGCTTCACGACGCCTATACTTCGGCAGGCGGGAAAGCCGCAACTGCAGAGCAGATTGTCAATGAACTTGAAAAATCCCTCAACTACAACGGCAGCGACTATTACGAAATACCGTACGATACATCAAAATATCCGGCAGAAACACGCGCACAGCTTGCGGACCTCGTGTCACAGTATCTGCTGCTTCTCAGCAGCAACGATATGAAAAAGTTCACGGATGATATGACCAATCCGAAGTCGATACGTACACAGATTGAACTGCGTACACACAGTACCGACGATACAGGTTCCATCATAGCGGACGCTAAAGCATATGCGGCAAAATACTTCCCGAAAGGATATACGCTTGAAGCAACCGGCAACGGTGAAATGGAATACACAATGACAGGAATGGTGATTAAGAGCCAGATGGCGAGTATTGTCTTTTCTCTTGTGGCGGTATTCATCATTATCGCAATTTCCTTTAAATCCGTATGGGCGGGACTCATTGGAGCGATTCCTCTGGCACTTACCATACTGCTGAACTTTATGGTTATGGGCTTTGCAGGTATTCATCTTGATCTTGTGACCAGTATCATTGCTTCCGTTGCTATCGGTGTAGGCATAGATTATACAATCCACTTCATGGAAACCTATAAAAACGAACGTGCAAAAAGTGCCGATCTGGAACAGGATACGAGGGAAACATTTAAGACAAGCGGAAAAGGTATCATAACGAACGCTCTTGCTGTAGGACTGGGATTTATGGTACTGGTTTTCTCCAAGTTCATCATACTCCGTTATATCGGCATACTGATCGCTCTTGTCATGTTTACCAGTTCAGCGCTTGCAATGACGCTTATTCCAGGGATGCTCAATGCCTACGATCCGCATTTCATGCACCGGGATGATACACATTCCGCGCCCGAAACAGACGAACAGCAATAATTTTCAGGCAGGCGTATGCCTGCCCGATTTCATATTTCAGGAGAAATACTTATGAAACTGATTAAAACAATAACCACTGTATCAGCAGCACTTATTATGGGTGCATCGGTATTTGCAATCGATGCAAAAACTGTCATGCAGAATGTACACGACAGGACAAAACCGAATTTTACCAAGGCAGCGGTCCTTATGGATCTGATAGACAAGGATGGAACCACCGAAAGACGGCAGGTCGGGGAATACGGCAGATGTAAGGATAATATTTCCGATGCAGTCATGATATTTTTTACTCCGGCATCCGTAAAGGATACAAGATTCCTTCAGAAGGAAAATAAAGGACGCGATGACGACAAATGGATCTACCTGCCTGCCCTGCGCACGACACGCCGCGTTGCTTCTTCAGAAGGAGATAAATCGTTTGTGGGAACGGATTTTACCTATGACGATATGGAAAACCGCGAAGTGGAAAAAGATACACATGAAATGGTTAAGGAAGAACAGAAAAGCGGTTACGACTGTTATGTTGTAAAATCAACTCCTGTAGACAAAAATGATCAGTATCTGTACCGCATTTCATGGGTTGATAAAAAGACATGGATTCCGATATACATCGAAATGTATGACAAAAAAGGAAAGCTTGAAAAAACAAATGAAATCAAAACGATCCAGCAGAAAACAGGAACAAATAATGCCACGTACGATATTCCTACGGAAAGTTATATGAAAAATGTCCAGACCGGGCACTCGACAAACCTTAAAATTGTCAGTATAGAAGTAGACAAACCGCTTGCCGAAGGATATTTCACCCCGAATTTCCTGAATACCGGCAGGCTGTAATCCCCTGTGAAAACACTGATTAATGCATCGGACATATTCAGTGTTGCTATAGATTGAAAAGGACCGCAGCGATACCTGAAACAGGACACTGCGGTATTTCATTACATTTCAGCAGGATATATATATGAAAATAACCCGTAAAATCATTTCCGCATGTACTGCCGTCGCACTGATCGGAGCCTCTGCACTTTTTGCAGAAGACACCTTTGATTTCAGCGATTCTCCGGCTTCTTCCGGAGAAACCGGCAGTACTTCAACAGACACTACTACCGGAGATTTCGGAAGTTTCGGTTCCGGATCAGGCGGCACCACATCACCGGCAGCAGCTGCATCGCCGGTGACGCTGGGCGGAAATATTAAACTTGATGCACGCGCATACCTCGACGAGGATGATACCGACACGGAGGATTCACCTACAAAAGTGACGCCGGACGCGACACTGAACGTCAACTATTCCAACAGTGCGACGGAAATGGAACTCAAACTGAACGCCAGCAAAGATTCCATAGAAACTTACAATGAAGACGTAATCCGGGAAGCAACGGCCCGCGCGTATCTGGGGAACTGGATTCTCGAAGGCGGCAAAATGAAGGTTGTCTGGGGCAAAGGCGACAAACTTCACGTCATAGACAACTTCAATGCAACCGATTATACCGACTTCATCGTTCCTGATTATATAGACCGGAGGCTGGCGGAACCAATGCTTCGCGCCATTTACAATGCACCGTCGGGAGCATGGCGGATGGAAGCCGTCTATACGCCGACGATGACCGCAGACCGCTTCGAGTCAAGCGGAGTATGGGAACCTGCACAGCTGATAACACTGACAAAATCAGTAAAATCTGTTTTTTCCACGGCTTTACAAAAAGGTTATTCTGCGGCAACGATTGCAGCCGCTTCAGGTTTCGACTCGGATGACCTGTACCCCGACACAGACACACTCAAGTACGGACAGGCTGGTATCCGTCTGACCGGAACAGCGGGAGCCTTCGACTGGGGCACATCATATTACTACGGGCACTACAAACAGGTCAGCGTGAATCAGACAAAACTGTCCGCCTATTTAACAGATTATATAGCAAACGGCGGTTCCTCGAACCTCGATACCGGCATCGACTACGACCGGCTGCAGGTATTCGGTCTTGAAGGAGCAACAGCTGTCGGCCCGCTCAATACACGCCTTGAAGTTGCCTATAACCTGACGGGTGACACCGATGGCGACGATCCGTATGTCCACAACAACAGTATTTCCTGGGTACCTGGATTCGACATAGATCTCCCGGTCCACAACGTAAACCTGAACGTGCAGGAAATAGGCACATACATTCTTAAAGGCAGCAAAATTAAAGATAACGGCAGTTCCGATGTCGATGCGGATGCAGACAACTGCTTCTCGAACAACAAGATTGCGGTAGACCTTTCTGATACGTTTATGCACGAAAACCTGAAGCTTGACTGCCAGTTCCTGTACGGAATCGAGCGCGGCGATCTTGTCATTCAACCGAAAGTTACTTATACGGTAAAAACAGGCATGGACCTTATCGCATCCGGAATGTATATTCACTGCAAGGATGAAGACAGTGAATTCTATGCATATAAAGACAACAGTTTCGCTCAGATTGGTATAAAGTATATGTTCTAAAAAAAGGATAGCACAGATAGACATCAGCCCGCTATCCATGCTATCCGGGAAAAAACAAACCAGCCGGGAAAAAATCCTCCTTTTATACCGGCTGGTTTTTACATTTCAAAATCAAAACTGTTAATGAGGCTGCATTTTTAAAATTTACCTGTCTCTTACGCCACAACCGTTCACGGCCCGTAGTTTGCAGCAGCTGTTGAATCTACAAGATCCA
>DCFS01000337.1 GCA_002319875.1 Treponema sp. UBA1798
CGCCTTCTGTCCGGCGTAACCGTTGCACATCAATAACGACACCTTCGACACCGTGAGGGACACGCAGCGAACTGTCACGGACTTCTTTTGCTTTTTCACCGAATATAGAGTTAAGCAGTTTGAATTCAGGAGTTGTTTCAGTTTCGCTCTTGGGAGTTACTTTACCGACAAGGATATCTCCGGATCTTACCTTTGCTCCGACACGGATAATACCTTCCTGATCAAGGTTATCAAGTGTCTTTTCTGCAGTGTTCGGCACATCCCGTGTAATTTTTTCAGGTCCCAGTTTTGTTTCACGGATTTCAGTGCTGAATTCCTTAATATGTATGGAAGTATACATATCTTCCTTGACGACACGCTGGGAAATAAGAACCGCATCCTCGTAATTGTAGCCATTCCATGGAACAAATCCGACCAGTATATTGCGGCCAAGTGCAAGTTCGCCGTTAAAAGTAGCAGGACCATCAGCAAGAACAGAACCGGCTCTTACTTTTTCTCCAACGTCAACAGTCGGACGCTGATGATAACAGGTGTCCTGGTTTGTCCGCTGATATTTAAGCAGTGTATAGACATTCTCAGCACCATCCTTGGGATCATCAGGTTTAACCTTTACACAATCGCTTGTAACCCATGTAACAACACCGGCATGTTTTGCCTTGACTAGAACACCGGAATCATAGGCACATTTCTGCTCCATACCGGTGCCAACATACGGAGGCTCCGGAAACAGCAGAGGAACAGCCTGACGCTGCATGTTACAGCCCATCAGTGCACGGTTTGCATCATCATGCTCCAGGAATGGAACAAGCGCAGCCGAAACGGAAATAACCTGCCGTGGAGAGACATCCATATACTGAACGTCTTTAGGTGACCGCTGGGTGTAGTTGCCGCGATTACGGCAGGAAATCATATCAGTTGCAAAAGTTCCATCCGCTTTTATGCCTTCGCTGACCTGACCGATGTAATATTTATCCTCATCCATAGCGGATAGATAGGCAACTTTATCAGTTGCCTTTCCGTTTTCAATCTTACGGTACGGTGCTTCGAGGAAACCATATTCATTAACCCTTGTATAAATTGCAAGAGAAACAATAAGACCAATATTCGGCCCTTCAGGGGTTTCAATCGGGCACATGCGGCCATAATGCGAATAATGAACATCGCGGACTTCAAATCCTGCCCGGTCACGGGAAAGACCACCGGGACCTAAAGCATTCAAACGCCTTTTGTGCGTAAGCTCTGCCAGAGGATTAACCTGATCCATAAACTGGGAAAGCTGGCTGGATCCGAAAAATTCTTTAATCGCAGCAACAATCGGCTTTATGGAAATAAGATCCTGAGGTTTCATCGTTTCCGTTTCTTTCAGGCTCATCCGCTCTTTAGCTATACGTTCCATACGGCTGAACGCTGTTTTAAGCTGATTAGTCATAAGTTCACCGACAGAACGAATACGCCGGTTTCCCAAATGATCAATATCATCTACCAGTTCATCACCGATATATACCTTTATCAGGTACTTCATTGTTTCGATAATATCCTGTTTAAGCAGGGTATGATCATCGGCAGGATCTTTGTAATCAAATTTTTTATTGAGCTTATAACGGCCGACGCGTCCCAGGTCATAACGGCGCAAAGAAAAAAACATCGAATTGAGATCTTTTTCCGCTGCATCAACAGTGATCGGTTCTCCCGGCATAAGAATTGAATAAACTGCAGAAAGAGCATCTTCCCTTGTCGGTTCCTCTGTCTCGGAACCTTCCTTTGTAAAACGGATATCCTCACGTTCAAAGCAGTTTATAATCATCTGCGAATCAAGTGATTCGTTTTTTTCTTCCTTGCTGTTCTGGATTTTTCGTGTATCGAATTTTATGACACAGACTTCCCGCACGCCATTTGTAACAAGATCATCAACATCGTGTGGATGCAGACGTTCGCCGGCACGGAAAAGTTTTTTTTCTTCACCGCTGTCTTTATCCTTTATCATAACAGCACTTGCAAGAACTTTATCTACAAGTTTATCTTTTTCCTCGCGATTGTCAGTTACTTCAACATTTTCAGTTACATAAAAGCAGCGTATAATCTCTTCTCTTGTACTATATCCAAGCGCCCTCAGGAAAATAGTACCAAGAATCTTTTTTTTACGATCTATTTTTGCGTAAATAAGCTCTTTCTTCTGATCGATTTCAAATTCAAGCCATGATCCACGGTACGGAATAATACGGCTTCCGTAAATACCCTTATCATGATTAAAAATAACTCCAGGGGAACGATGAATCTGGGAAACGACGACACGCTCGGCACCGTTGATAACAAAAGTTCCCCGGTCCGTCATGAGCGGAATATCTCCCATGTATATATCTTTCTGGAGGATTGCTCCTGTTTGAAGGAATTTTAAATTAATACGGGCCTTCAGGGGAACGGCATATGTCAGCCCCTTCTGTTTGCACTCAAATTCTGAAAACTTGATATTTCCCATATCGAGTTCATAGAATTCATATTCCAGGGTCATATCCCCATTAGGACTTTCAATCGGAAACGTGGATGTAAATGCTTCCTGCAGCCCCTGATCTCCAAGCGGTTCATGATTTTCCAGTTTTTCTTTCTGAAGAAAACTCTCGTAAGATGATAACTGAATATCGATAAGATTGGGAACTTCCATAAAATTCTGAATATTTTTCCCAATATACTGACGGTTGATCGTCCGGCTTTTTGCGAACATCAAAACCCCCTGTGAAAATGCATTTGCCGGGAAATCTTGCTACATGAGGAAACTCCACACAGCACAAGAACCACGACAGGCTCGACTCGGAGCAGTCTTGCCGAAACTTTAATAAAACAGACAGAGCTGCCAAAGGTATACTTCACCTCCGGCAGCTTATTCAAGCAACAAATTTGAGCAAAATAAATACAATAGAATACCGCACAAAGATTATTTCTTTGATGCAGTACCACCAGCTTCTGTAAGCTCAGCAATCATCTTGTCTGCATCAGCTTTGTTTACGCCCTCTTTAACAACCTTCGGAGCGCCTTCAACGAGAGCCTTTGCTTCTCCAAGACCAAGTCCTGTAATTGTACGTACAACTTTAATAACAGGAATCTTCTTTGCAGGATCAATCTTTTCAAGCGTAACGGTAAATTCACTCTGTTCTTCCGCTGCCGCACCGGCAGGAGCACCAGCTGCTGCAACAGCAACAGGAGCTGCTGCTGTTACACCAAATTTTTCTTCCATCGCTTTTACAAGCTCTGAAGCTTCCAGAACAGTCATGTTGGCAATTGCATCAAGAATCTCATCTTTTGTTAAAGCTGCCATATTGTCTTCTCCATAAAAAATAAAATAAATTACATTGCAAAGCAATGTCTTCCAGAAGTACGGACAGTCGACAGCAATGAAGCCTGACCGTACCGTTAATCAATAATAAAAAATCAGTTTACAGATTAAGCCTTAGGAGCATCTGCAGCAGGCGCTTCCTGCTGTTTCTTTTCAGCATAAGCCTGCAATGTAGCAGCCAGCTGACGGGCCGGACCATTAATAGCAGACATAAGCATCGCAATAAGCTGCTTCTTTCCCGGAACTTTTGAGTAAGCTTCAATTTTTGCAACATCGAAAACTTCTTTTCCGACAAAGGCACCCTTTATAGACAGGGCAGGAACTTCCTTTGCAAAGTCAAACATAATTTTTGCAACTTCATTGGAATCTTCCCTGACCATTGCGATAGCAGTAGGACCCTTCAGATAATCAGCCACATTGTTTATTTTCAAATCTTCAAAAGCAATGCGCACAAAATTATTCTTAACTACTTTAAACTGTGAATCTTTTTCACGAAGTTTTTTCCGGAGGTCCGTAATCTGCTCTACCGTAAGTCCGCGGTAATCAGCAAAAATAAAATCATTATAACCTGTGAGGGCCTTTTTAGCATCCTCAATAGCCGCAGTCTTAGCGGGTTGGAGTTTTTTTGCCTTAATAGCCATAATTACTCTCCTTCCTTATAGTCAATCCAGACACCCGGTCCCATCGTAGAGCAAACCGAAACGCTCTGGACAAAGCCGCCCTTTGCATCTGCCGGTCTCTTACGTGAAACCTCACTCAGCAACGTCGCAACATTTTCAGCAACCTTTGCAGACTCCATAGAAACCTTACCGACAGCAATATGAATTATACCGCCCTTGTCTGCGCGATACTCCGTACGGCCTTTCTTGAGTTCCGCAATAGCTTTTACGATATCATTTGTTACTGTTCCGGTTTTCGGATTCGGCATAAGACCTTTGCGGCCAAGCACCATACCAAGACGTCCGACGTCTTTCATCATATCCGGAGTTGCAACAGCTATATCGAAATCAAGCCATCCGCCCTTAACTTTCTCTATATATTCCTGATCTCCGGCATATGCCGCACCGGCATCCAGCGCCTCTTTTGCCCGATCTTCTTTGCAGAATACAAGAACCTTTTTTTCCGCTGTAAACTGGTTCGGGAATACAAGTGTATCACGAACTGACTGGCTTTTTCCAAGACGGAGGGCAATATGAGCTTCCACTGTTTCATCAAATTTTGCATATTTAAGTTCGCTTACCATCTTGCAGGCAGCAGGAACATCATATTTCTTTGTAAGATCGTATTTCGCCAGTGACGCGCGATATTTTTTTCCATGTTTCATATCAGTGCTCCACTTCTACGCCCATACTACGTGCAGTACCGGCTATGATTTTTTTTGCTGCGTCGATATCATTTGCATTAATATCGGGCATCTTCACCTTTGCGATTTCTTCAAGATCTTTTTTTGAAAGCGTCCCGACTTTATCTTTAAGAGGATTACCGGAACCCTTTTCAAGTTTCAGTGCTTTCTTAATCAGAACTGCTGCAGGTGGAGTTTTCAGAATAAACGTGAAAGATTTATCCTGGTAAACAGTAATAATAACCGGAATAACAAGTCCTTTTTCCATAGACTTCGTACGGTCATTAAACTCTTTTACAAAGTTCGGAGCACTTACACCATGCGGTCCAAGTGCCGGTCCAATCGGCGGTGCGGGTGTTGCAGAACCTGCGGGGCACTGCAGTTTAATAACAGCCGTCACCTTTTTTTTAGCCATACATGACTCCTTATATTGGTATGAGTCGATTGCTACGCAATCTTGTACTGTCTTCTTCGAAAACAGTAATCGACAACGCGGCTGACCCTAGCGAAGCACCTCTGTCCAACGGACCTGCGCCTCTCCCAAAACAGGAAAACGGATCTGGAAACCACATATACGGTTTACCATTCCGATTTCATTATCATATTTAAACAAAGCGTTCAAGCCTTCCGGCTTTCAAACACAGAATACCCTTTAAATTTTCTCCGCCTGCAGCAGGCCGACCTCAACCGGAGTTGTCCTGCCAAAAATCTGAACCATAACACGGAGCTTGTCTTTTTCAACATTTATTTCCTCTACAGAACCGGTAAACGTTGCAAACGGACCATCAGTAATTTTAACCTGATCACCGATTGCAAAAGACTGTTTAATATGAACAGTCTTTTCACCTTTTATCTCACCAGCCTTCTGCAGCAGATTTTTTGCTTCATCATTACTTATCGGCCTTGGCCGTTCGCTCGGATTCGTACCCACGAAACCCGTCACGCCCTGCACGCGCCGGATCAGGGAACAAGTCTTTTTCCAGCCGAGGTCAGGGAGATCCATTTCAAGCATAATATACCCGGGTAAAAATTTATTGCTGCGGGTACGCTTTTTGCCGTCTTTAATTTCCACGATTTCTTCTACAGGAACTTTAATATCTGTCAGAACCACCGGATCAAGCTCTTTTGCTTCAAGCATGGACCTGAGAGTGCGTTCAATTTTATTTTCATAACCTGTATATGTATGAAGAATATACCAGCCTTTAGCCATGGAAAGTCCTTTACTTCATCACAGCGCGGAATGCAGCGGTAAAACCGGCGTCAAGCAAACCGAGCAGGACAGCAAGAATAAGCGTAGAAACGATTACAATTTTTACAGAGGAAACAACATCTTCCCGGGAAGGCCATACAACCTTCTTTAATTCAGCAAGACATTCCCGAAAAAAAATACTGACTTTTGTTGCCATACCATCCCCATCAAAATAAAATAGCAGGCCAGGAAGGACTCGAACCCTCGACACCCGGTTTTGGAGACCGGTGCTCTACCAACTGAACTACTGGCCTATGATTTCTGGCCGGATACCCTGTCCGGGCACCCGGATACAGATTATTTAACTTTTGCTTCTTTATGCAGTGTGTGTTTATGATCAAATGGGCAATACTTGTTCAATTCAAGTTTTCCCTGAACATTTTTACGGTTTTTTGTTGTTGTATAGTTTTTGCGTTTACATTCCGAGCACTGCAGCGCAATAATTTCAACGGCGCCTTTCTTTTTGCTAGCCATGACTTACTCCTGATACATCTTAAAAATGTCAGCCTCCGTGCGGAATCGAACCGCAGACCTCAACCTTACCATGGTTGCGCTCTACCGACTGAGCTACAAAGGCATATCTATCCGACGAATCGTCCTAAAAATATACTAGACTCAGTCTTTTATGTCAAGACTTACAAAAAAATAAACACATGCTATTATAGTCTTTTATCCTGTAATATGCTATCTTTTACGATAGAATTTCCGGTTACTACTATCAGGAAAGGAGTTCTCTGGTGACAAACAGTTTGAATATCGATTCCATGGTTGCTAAAATCATCCAATCATACGCAAAGTATGGCGGAGTCAACCGCCGTGAAACTGAAAATTTCCCAAACAGACAAAATGTTGTATCCATACTTCAGGACCTTCAATGGCTTATTTTCCCTGGTTTCAGAACTGCAGAACAGCTGGATTCAGAAAATCTGCGCTATGCAACCGCAGTACGCGTTAATCGCATCATTGAGATGCTTACTGCGGAAATAAAAAAGTCACTTGTATACGTTGTAGCCCAAAAAGACAACAGCCGGGGAAATGTAACCAATTCCCACTGTTTCGGGCTTGCGGAAAAAACAGCCATAGCCCTTATAGATGCGATTCCCGAAATCCGCAGAAAAGTACAGCTTGATGCGGAAGCAATGCTGAAAGGAGATCCTGCCGCAAGGAGTGTTGAAGAAGTTATCCTTTCTTACCCCGGACTTGAAGCTATTCTTGTATACAGACTCGCACATTTTCTTTTTGTAAACGGCGTGCCTATTATTCCGCGTATCATGAGCGAACACGTACATGGAAAAACGGGTATAGATATCCACCCCGGGGCCACAATCGGTGAATCATTCTTCATTGATCATGGAACGGGTGTCGTCATAGGTGAAACAACAGTAATCGGAAATAATGTAAAGCTCTATCAGGGAGTCACCCTCGGCGCACTCAGCGTGCAGAAAAACATGATGAACAAAAAACGGCATCCAACTATAGAAGACGACGTGACAATTTATTCCGGCGCTACAATACTCGGCGGGGAAACAGTTATAGGGAAAGGATGCGTTATCGGCGGGAATACATGGGTTACCAGATCTGTTCCGGAAGGGACAACTTTAACACAAAAAAAATAGAGCTTCCAGGCAATACCATTGTCCGGAAGCTCTACCGTTCAGCATTGCTGAACATCGGAGAGAGTTTATCAGCTTATTTTACAAGCTTAACCAAGGATATCTCAGTAAATTGAAAATGTCAAGCTTTTTTAAAACACTTAAAATCAAACCATTAGATCCCATCTTTTTTGTACTGTTTCTGGCAGTGTCTGTATTTTCCATATTTGCAGTATATAAAGAAAAATCGGGAAAATCAGTTCTCATCATAAATTCTCCGGAGGGTGAATATATTTACGATATGAACACGAACCGGGAACTCAAAATCAAGGGTACACTGGGATACTCAATTATCCGGATAAAGGACGGAAGTGCTTTCTTTGTCGATTCACCCTGCCCGAATAAAACCTGCGTCCAATGCGCCCCGATACATAATGATTTCGAATGGATAGCCTGCATGCCCAATCAGGTATTCATACGGATAGAAAAGGAGTCAGATACGAACAATGATACCGACATCTCAACATTTTAAACTCCGCCCCGCCGCAGGCAGCGGGCTGCTGTTCT
>DCFS01000119.1 GCA_002319875.1 Treponema sp. UBA1798
CAGGAAATGGTTGATAAGCTTACCGGCCTGATTGCAATCTTCCAGCGGCCTGAGTTGAATTTTAAGAATAACAAAGCGGATGATGACGACCTTATCGGCGATGCATACGAATATCTTATGCGTAAATTTGCTACGGCAAGCGGAAAGAGCAAAGGACAATTTTACACGCCTGCGGAAGTTTCGCGTATCCTGGCAAGAGTAATAGATGTAGCGGACTGTAAAAACAAAAATGCCACCATCTACGATCCTGCGTGCGGCTCGGGTTCGCTTCTGATACGGGCAGCAAACGAAGCTCCTTTTCCGCTTGCCATTTACGGTCAGGAAAAAGATGGTTCCACTGCCGGTCTTGCCAAGATGAATCTGGTACTGCACAACAAAGCGGAAGGCGAAATTGCCGCAGATAATACATTCTCGAATCCGTTTTACCGGAATGATTCCGATGACGATCAGCTGCGCCAGTTCGATTATGTAGTAGCCAATCCGCCGTTTTCCATGAAAAACTGGAAAGACGGCTTAAAAGAATTCGGGCGGTTTGACGATTACGGTGACCGACCGCCGGAAAAGAACGGCGATTATGCGTGGCTTCTCCATATCATAAAGTCGATGAAAAATAATACCGGCAAAGCAGCTGTGATACTTCCTCACGGTGTTTTATTCCGCGGCAACGCAGAAGAGACGATCCGGAAAAATATTATCGACCGCCATCTTATAAAAGGAATCATCGGTCTTCCTGCAAATCTCTTCTATGGTACCGGGATTCCTGCCTGTATCATCGTGCTGGACAAGGAACATGTGGCAGACAGAACGGGCATCTTTATGATTGATGCAAGCCGCGGATTTATGAAGGACAAAGACAAGAACAGGCTGCGTGAACAGGATATTTATAAGATTGTTACTGCATTCAGCTTAATGCACGAAATAAAAGGATTCTCCCGTTTTGTACCGAATGACGAAATTATTGTAAAAAATGCCTATAATCTGAACATACCGCGCTATATCAGCTCAGAAGAAAAGGAAGATGAGCAGAGTATTGCAGCCCATCTGTACGGCGGAATACCGCAGGATGACATCGATTCAATTCCTGAATTCTGGGACGTGTTTCCGGATCTGAAAAAGAAACTTTTCAAAAAGTATGCAAAAGGTTTTCTCAAGCTCACTGTTGACAGGGATGCTGTTCATTCGGCAATCTGCGGGAACGCGGAATTTGAAGCGTACAATGCGAAAGTAACAAAAACATTTGAAGACTGGAAAGTCTTTGCGGAGCCCATTCTCACACAACTGAAACAAACCGATTCCAATAAAAAGCTGATAGAACAGCTTTCGGAAAAACTGGTGGAACTGTATGAGCCGGTCGTACTCCTTGACAAGTACGACGTATACCAGGTGCTGCTTGCATACTGGAATGAAACGATGAATGACGACGTGCTGCTCATCATTCAGGATGAAAAAGGATACGGGGTTGCCCGGGAGACGGAAGACATTACCGAAGAAATTAAAAACGGTAAAAACAAAGGCAAATATAAAGTCGTCGGCTGGGAAGGGAAATTAATCCCTCAGAAGCTGGTACGTGATGTATTCTTTACAGAAGAAGTTTCGGAGATTGAGGCCAAAGAAAATGAAGTTGCACAGAAAGAGGCAGACCGTGACGAATTTGTCGAAAATAATTCCGATGATGACGGGTACCTGGGCGACTATGCCGACGACGACAAAAAAATAGACGATAAAGAAGTTGCGTCCCGCGTAAAACAACTGAAGAAACAGAACGATAAACCTGACTCCGCTGAGTACAACGTGCTCAGCACATATGTTGCGTATACGGACGATATAAAGAACCTGAACAGGGAAATCAGTGCGCGTAAGAAAAAACTTGATGAAAAATGCCGTGAACGCTACAGTAAATTTACAGAACAGGAAATAAAGGATCTGCTGGTACATAAAAAATGGTATGCTTCATTGCAGGATGGTATTCAGAACCTCTATGTAACGGCAGCAACTAACTTTTCCAAACGGATTGTCGAACTTGCTGAGCGGTATGAAAACACCCTTACAGAGCTGACGCAGCAGGAACATGATCTGGAATGCAAAGTTACAGCTCATCTGAAGAAAATGGGATTTACCTATGAATGATTTTTTACCGGATGCACTACGGAACGGAGAAAGCCGTACCGTTGAATTCAAAGCCGAACTTCCCAAAGAATCCGCAAAATGGATAAAAAGTATTGTTGCGTTTGCAAACGGTGCGGGCGGCAGCCTTGTTGTCGGCGTGAACAACAAACGTGAAATAACCGGTATCCCAAAATCAGTTGATTTGTTCGAATTGAAAGACTGCATTGCAGATACCGTCGGCCAGATGTGCACACCTCAGATTATTCCCGACATTTCTGCGGAAACAGTGGACGGGAAGCAGCTGCTGCTGATACAGGTCTATCCGGGAGCGGCAACTCCGTATTATATAAAATCAGAAGGGAAAGAAGCCGGAACGTATATCAGGCTCGGGGCTACGACACGGAAAGCGGACTGGGCAACGCTTGAAGAACTGACAAACCGCGGCAGAAAATGTTTTTATGACGAATTACCGTATTCAAATCTACCCGTTACGGACGATGACGTAACAGCGTTATGCAGCGTTTTATCCGGACAGGCAAAATTTGAAATCAGTAAAAAGGATCTTTATAACCTGCACGTCATCCGGAAGGAAGACGGAAAAGATACGGCGACGAATGCGTATGCGATTCTGCTGGGAAAGCATGATTTTACGTCACGGATTCAGTGTGCCCGTTTCAGGGGAACCGACCGCGTGTTTTTTCTGGACAAGAAGGAATATGAAGGCCCGCTGTGCGAGCAGGTCGATCAGGCATATAAATTTGTCCTGAATTATCTGAGCATGGCCGTTGAAATAAACGGCCTGGTACATGATGAAAAGTACGAACTGCCGGTTGCCGCAATCCGTGAACTTATTATCAATGCCGCTATCCACCGGAATTACCAGATGCCGTCGAACATTCAGGTTGCGGTCTATGACAATCGGGTTGAAATATCAAGTCCCGGCAGCCTGTACGGCACGCTTACGCTGGAAGAAGCGGTGAACGGCCGGTCGGCAATACGGAACAGAACGCTTGCCCGCGTGTTTGAAAAAATCGGCATGGTGGAAGGCTGGGGGTCCGGCCTGAAACGGATTATTGCCATAAGCGGAGAATACGGAATAAAGCCGCCGGAGTTTCTGGAAATCGGTGATCTGCTCAGGGTTAATTTTTACCGCCCTTCATATAAGAACGATAAAACTACCCAAGAAACTACCCAAGAAACT
>DCFS01000218.1 GCA_002319875.1 Treponema sp. UBA1798
CTTTCAGTGACTTTTTAGAGATGCCGCCGGGTTTTAAGTCGCTGCAATATTGCAACTTAAAACATCGTACTTTCAGAGTTACCTGTGTCTTTCTTAGTATAGGTCCGGTTCATTTAGTTTTCAAGGCGTAAGGTCCGCTTCACCGGTAAAACTATTGAATGTATCCCGCCGTGAGTTATAACAATTTGACATGTGTTGAATACTGTTGTACAATAATATTGTTGAACAGTTGTGTTCAAAAGTTGCTTGAATAGTTTATCAGGAGGTATTATATGGATCTTTTGGAAGGGGCGTATGATCTGCATGTTCATTCTGCTCCTGATGTATTGCCACGCTTAATGGATGATATCGAAATGGGGAAGAGAATTACGGACAGCGGCATGGCCGGTTATGTCATAAAATCCCATTATTTTTGTACTGCCGAACGTGCTGAATTAATACGGAAATTATATCCCGGATGTGAAGCTCTCGGAGCGGTTACGCTCAATAGTGCTGTTGGAGGGATAAATCCGACAGCCGTAGAAATGGCCGGCAGGGCAGGCGCAAAAATTGTCTGGTTTCCAACATGTGATAATGCACATGAACGTGCATATGTTTTTGACGGAAATCCGGATAAAAAACTACCGTATTGGGCACAGATATTAATTCAAATGAAAGAACAGGGCATAACAGCGCCAACGGTAGACATATTTGATGAAAATAGAAAACTTACGGCAGCTACTATTTCTGTACTGGAAATTATTGCAAAACATAATATGATTCTTGCTACCAGTCATATTTCCCATGAAGAATGCTTCGCTTTGGTAAAGGAAGCAGCCTCGCGTGGTGTAAAAAATATCATTATTACACATGCAGATTTCCCGACGACTTTCTATACAATTCAAGAGCAGCTCGAGTTATCAGGATACGGAGCAGTAATGGAACACTGCTATACAACCTGGGCCACGAAAAAAATCGATTTAAACACATCCATTGAACAGATAAAAGCTCTCGGTCCGGACCGGGTAATTATTTCGACGGATTTAGGTCAGAAAACCTCGATCTACCCTGATCAGGGAATGGCGGAATATGGTAAAAAACTTCTTGAAGCAGGAATAAAAGAAGATGATATACGGAAGATGTTTGTTTTGAACCAGAGAAAATTACTGGGGAAAATTTAAAGGAGGAACGTATGAAAGGGAGAATAAAACTGCTCGCCGGTATGTGTTGCATGGTTATGGCCGGTATATGTTTTGCTAACGGTGTTCAGGATACTACTGGAAAAAAAGCGTCTCATTACGATCTGGTTATGGGAACAGCAGGTACTGCAGGGACCTATTATGTCGTTGGCGCTGCCATGGCTGCATCGATAAACAAAAATTCAAAACTGGTAAACGTTGTAGTGCAGCCTACTATGGGGTCTATTGAAAACCTGAATCTGGCAGATACTGACGGGATTCAATTAGGCTTTTCCAATTCTGACGGAGTATACTGGGCAGCCACCGGAACCGGTACTTATAAAAGAAAACTTCATATAAAAGCCGTTATGAATCTGTACCGGTCACAGGGACAGATGGTGGCACTTAAAAGTTCAGGCATAAAAACATACCGTGATTTGAAAGGAAAAAAGGTCAATCTGGGACCATCCGGGCAAACGGTCGTCGAAATATCTAAATCCGTTCTTCGTGCATATGGTATAGATCCGGAAAAAGATATTACTTCGTTTAATCTGTCTGTCGATGAGGGCTTAAGCAAATTAAAGGATGGAGAAATAGATGCATCTTTTTTCTGTGCCGCTTATCCCGCTGCGGGAGTAGTGAATATTGCAAGTACAACACCAGTCCAGCTTGTTGATATAGACCCTGCTATCCTGAAAAAAGTCTGTGATGAGAATCCTTTTTATGACAGTGGAAAAATTCCTGCCGGAATTTATAAAGGACAGAATACAGATATACAAGTAGTAGAAATGGTAACGGAGATTTTTGCTTCTGAAGCAGCACCGGATGAAGCAATATACGAGTTTGTTAAACAGGCCCTGGAGACTCAGCCGCAATATGTAAATGCCCATGTTTCCATCAGGGAAATCAAACCGGAGAACGCATGCAAATGTGCTACGGAAATACATCCGGGTGCGCTTCGTTACTATAGAGAAAAAGGCTTAATAAAATAATGTAAACCGGAAAAGGAAGCAAAGCTGATTAAACGCTTTGTTTCCTTAAATAAGGAGAAAAGAAGATGCAAATACCAGAATTTGTGGAAGGAAAAGGTTTTGCCGGTTATATAAAAAATATACTTTTGCTCATCATTTTTATCGCTATGCCTCTTTTTCATATGTGGACTGCTTCTTTCGGTGTGTATCCTTCATATCAGTTGAGCGGTGTTCACTGGGCATTGATCGGCAGCTTTATTCTGCTGATAAAACCTCTGAAAATAAAAGGTGGTATAATCATAGACAGCTGTCTGCTTTTATTGAATATATATATATGTTACCATCAGGTAGTTCTGCAGCAGCTTTTTGTAAAAAATGCCGGTATTTATACAAATTATGATATAGTTATTTCAATAGTTGCAATTATTGTTACAGTAATAATAGCCGGACGGCTGGTTGGAATTACGCTGTCTGCCATAGCTGTGCTGTTTATCCTGTATGCACTATACGGTTCGCATGTTCCCGGAATGTTCCGGACGGTAAGATTTTCAATTCAACGTATAGCTCCCTATCTCTATACTTCTTATGACGGTATATTCGGACAGACGTTAACGGTAAGTGCACAGTTTATTTATCTTTTTGTATTATTCGGTACATTACTCGAGTTAACAGGAGCCGGTAAGTTTTTTGTTGATATATCGTACTCACTGACGCACAGAATAAAAGGCGGTCCGGCACAGGCAGCAGTCTGTTCAAGTATGCTTTTAGGGACTATCAATGGAAGCGGGGCTGCAAATGTCGTAACGACGGGAACTTTTACGATTCCGCTTATGAAAAAAGTAGGATTCAAAAGTTCCTTTGCAGGAGCGGTTGAAGCCGTTTCTTCTTCCGGCGGACAGATAATGCCTCCGGTAATGGGTGCTGTCGCGTTCCTTATGAGTGAAATGACCGGTATTGCATATGCAAAAATTGCGCTTGCCGCAGTGATTCCTGCCGTATTGTATTATGCAACACTGTCTATATCTGTTTATTTTATTGCCAAAAAAACTGATGTTCCGGATCCGGATAAATCGGAGTTACAGACAGCCGGAAAAATCTTAAAAAATGGGTGGCTCTACATTGTCCCCGTTATGGTATTAATTCTGCTGATGATTTTCGGTTATAGTGCCCAGCGTTCCGCTTTCTTTTCTATTATAACCGTAATAATCGTGGGCTTTATCAAAAACAGGGAAAATATGACAGTCAGGAATCTGCTGAATTCTTTTCAGGGTTCTGTCACGGGGATAGCTCCGATAGCAGCAGCCTGTCTTCTGGCAGGAATTATTATGGGTGTCATCAATCTTACAGGCCTCGGATTAAAAATAAGCGGCATAATAGAGAACATAGCAAACGGTCACCTGTTACCGGGACTTATTCTGGCAATGCTTACGAGCCTGTTGCTTGGTATGGGGCTTCCGACTTCTGCTGCATATATGGTACTGGCTGTGCTTGTTGCTCCGGCTCTTGTCAACATGGGGGCTACGATCATGGCGGCTCATCTATTTATACTTTATTTTGGAGCGCTTTCGACCATTACCCCTCCCGTGGCACTTTCAACTTTTGCAGCTGCAGGAATAGCCAAAGCCAATGTCTGGGAAACAGGTAAGGAAGCGGTAAAACTTGCAAGTACAGGTTTTATTATTCCGTTTATTTTCGTATTTAACGGCGAGCTTTTAATGCAGGGATCGGTAGTGAACATACTGTTTGCCTGTATTACGGCAGTGATTGGCTGTGCATTTATTGCAGCATCCTTTACCGGCTGGGCAAAAGTAAATCTGTCTGTTCCTGCAAGATTGTTGCTGTTTCCGGCAGGTATCATGCTTTTTATTGTCCATCCGTTTTACTGGAATATAGCAGGCATTATTCTTGCATTTATTGTAATTGAAATTGAGATTATAAAAAATAAAAAAAGAACTCCGGAGGTTTATAATGTTTGATAAGACACAGAAAGTACTTGTTGTAAGTGCACACGCTGCAGACTATGTATGGCGCGCAGGCGGAACAATCGCAAAGTATATAAAAAACGGGGCACAGGTAAAAGTTATTGTGCTCAGCTGCGGCGTAAGAGGCGAATCGAATGATCTGTGGAAACAGCCGGGACAGACAGAGGAAACGGTTCTCGAAACACGTAAGGCTGAATCGAAAGCTGCTGCAGAATGTCTGGGAATTACCGATATAGAATTCTGGGATTATCAGGATTATTTCATGGATCTGGACGATCAGGCAAGAATCGACAGAATGGCCACTGCAATCAGGACATTCGCTCCGTATCATATTATAACTCATGGAGAACTGGATCTATTGAATCCCGACCACGACGCTGTTAATAAATTTGTATTTAAGGCAAGTGTCCTTGCAATATCGAATGGTGTAAAGATAGATGGAACAGCGACTTCAAAGCAGACGCGCATATTCGGATTTGAACCCCATCAGCCGGAAATATGTAACTTTAAGCCGGAAGTTATCATCGATATTACGGAAACGATGGATCAGAAAAAAGAAGCAATGAACTGCTTTAAGGCACAGTCACATCTGATCGAATACTATACGGAGCGGGCTTTTATGCGCGGCAATCATGCGCGCAGGCTTTCCGGGAATCAGACCTGTAAATTTGCAGAAACATTTACACGCAGGTTTCCGTATGTAGGTGACTGGCTGATTTAATTGTTCCTTTTATCTTATGAAGTATGGTATATTTTATATCAAGGAAGGATTATATACATGATTCGGGCTAATCAGATTGCATATGACTACATAAAAGACCGTATTCTCGATGGAAGATTCAGACCTGCACAGCGGCTTGTTGAGGCCCAGCTGGCCGAAGATATAGGCGTCAGCAGAAATACGGTACGTAAAGCCTTGCTGATGATTGAGCAGGAACGTCTTATTATTATAGAAGATAATAAAGGTGCCACTGTTCTGTCACTGGATCTTGATCAGATACTGGAATATTATGAAATCAGAAAGTATCTGGAGCTGATAGTAGTCGGTTCTGCTGCTTCAGAAATTACTGATGCTCAGTTGCAGGAAATGCGGTCTATCCTTGATCAGATGAG
>DCFS01000344.1:0-11301 GCA_002319875.1 Treponema sp. UBA1798
ATTCCCGTACGTGCGCAGAAAACTTTTGACATGCAGTCCCTTTGTATACCGCTAACTGCAGGCTGATTGAAGGCTCTTCCTTAGCCAGAATAATCAGCTTACGAAGCGCTTCGGATGTCAGAACATTCTTCAGAATGGACGCAGATATTCTGAGATGCTGTAATACCTCATCCTGCCGTTTTGCATTGACAGCTCCAGCCTCTTTCATCTGAACCAAGGCTTGAACAGCATTTGCAAGAGATGTGCTGATATTCAAATTTCCGGACAAAAAATAAAAATCAAGCAGCTTCTGTTCCAGTATTTTAGGCGGAACAGCCTGGTAAACCGGCGCATAAGCAGGATTCTGCCTGTCGAATGCATGGTCAAATGTCTGCAGAAGCGAAATAAAATCAAATCTGCAGAAATCCGCCAGATGACGCAACTGTGCAAGAACATCATCTATTTTTACAAATTCGGGCTTCTCCAGCTGATGTATAAGTTTATCCATCGTCCGCCGCTGGGATTCGAATTCTTTTGCAGGATTCCCTGATGCCCCATGTACGGAAGTTTTACGTTTTTCATAGGAAAGCGAATCAAGTAATTCCTGATCCTGAAGTGAATAACCGGTTATAACAAGCTGATCAAAAAAACGGTCGTTCCGCTTTATATCATCACTGTTTATGGTGGCCGAAAAAATGTGGTCAAGAGGTTTCGTATGTATGTATAATTTGTATACAGCTTCTGCAAAATTCGGCTGTACCAAACCATTTTTATAAATTACCGGCTGCAAAAAGCGCAATTCGGAATCAGTTTTTTTCAGCTGCCGCTGTTTACGTATAACAGGAGAAGAACTCAGGAAAACAGCCTCCATAAAGTTCTTTAAAACCTGTAATAATTTCATACTGTAATTCTATAGTGGAGGAAACTGTTTTTCAAGTTTTATAGCGATTTATATTATGGAAGCAAAAATTCTGCTGTAGTCCCGGCAGGTACAGGCACTTATAATTGTCCTTCTCAGTTCCGCGCCACCTGATATTCCTTTCGAATAGGCACAAAAACGTTTCCTCATTTCCCTGCAGGCAATATCTTCTCCTTTATCCTGGACAAGGAGAGACAATTCATGGAATCCGGCAAGAATACGATCCTTTACAAGGATTTCACTATATCTGCCGCTTTCCAGCAATTCTTTCGTCTGTTTGAATATAAAGGGATGTCCCATGGCACCGCGGGCAAACATTACGGCACTGCAGCCGGTCTGCTGTAACATAGCCTGTGCATCTTCAGGAGAAAAAACATCCCCCGAACCGAATACAGGGATACGCCCGGCTATAAACTGTACCAGCTGTTTAAGTATATCCCAGTCAGATTTACCTTCATATCCCTGAGCCCGGGTACGGGCGTGAATCGTTATAGCATCTATTCCCGCTTCAAGAGCAGCCTGCGCAGCTTCTTTCCAGGTAATATGCTCGGCATCCCATCCGGACCGTATTTTTACCGTTACCGGAACACGGCGCGGGGTCTCCATGCCATCAGGAAAACCCGGCCGGGAACCATTATAATTTCCGACAGCATTTACGACTGATTTTAAGAGCTCATAAAGCCGGTCAGGATCCCGTGTCAATGAAGAACCGGCTCCGGTTTTTACTATTTTCGGCACAGGACAACCGGCGTTAATATCTATACATCCGGCATCGGTTTTTTCCAGAACAATACGGGCAGCAGCCGCAACTGTTTCCGGTTTCCCGCCGAACAGCTGTACTGCATATGCTTTTTCATTCGATGCACGTGACATAAGACCGGCAGTTTTTTCCGACCCCCGTGTCAAAGCCTCTGCTGACACCATTTCCGTATAGGTAAAATCAGCACCGCCCTCTACGCAGACAGAACGGAAAGAACGGTCACTGTACCCGGCCACAGGAGCCAGAAAGAGATTTCCCGGTAATGAAAGAGATCCTAATCTGACGGGATGATAAAGACTCACTCCGGAAGGCGGAATACTTTGCAACTGTTCTTCCATAACTGACTGCTCAATTCCTCAAGATCCATCTCAAGCATTTCGGCAAGAAAACGCGCCGTCGACGGAAGATAAGCCGGCATACTCCGCTTACGTTCACGGTATTCCGCCGGAACCATAAAAGGACTTTCCGTCTCCAGAAGAATACGGTCAAGAGGAATATTCAGCACCGTCTCATGAAGATTACGCGCATTCCGGTATGTCAGATTGCCGGCAAAAGAAAAATATACATTCATTCCGAGACATTTTTTTGCATATTCCGCATTTTCGGAATAGCAGTGCAAAATGGCTCCTGCATCAGGAATTCGTTCAGACAGAACGTCAAACACATCCTTACCTGCATCGCGATTATGTATAATAACCGGCAGATTGTATTTCTGCGCGATCTCCAGCTGCGTAATAAACAGTTCAATCTGAGAACGCTTGTCTCCGAACTGTTTGAAATAATCAAGTCCTGTTTCACCGACCGCGACGACATTCGGCAGTTTCAAGGCTGCCTCAATTTTCGCCGCCCAGTCTTTTCCCGGATTTACAACTTCTGATGGAGCAACGCCGACAGCATGATAAATTCCAGCCACAGCTTTTAAACTGTTATACACGATTTCAAAATCATGAAGACTGTTATTAATGCTTACAATACGGGTAACTCCAGCCTGTTTCGCTTTCTGAATAACACGAAGCTGTTCAATAGGATCATCATAAATCAACCCGATATGGGCATGAGTATCAAAGAATTGCATGGCTTAGCTTCCAGAAAAAAGAATTAAGAAGGCGGAATGCCTCTGGATAAGGAAAGTATATACTTTTCCGTTGTTCCTGCCGATAAAGATAACACAGGATTCTTCTGGCGTCAACAAGCATTTAACCTGCAGACCTTTAACAGCCGGTTATTTGACATGTTTGACTTTAACTACTATACTATTAACTCTGAGCATGGTACAATCAGCTTGGGAGAAGTTATTTTGGCACGGGCACACAGATATAGAAATTATGAAAAAAATTTTGCCGCCTCTTGTATAAGTTTTCTCCATAGAAGCTGCAGAGCTTTCTGCCGTCTTTTTGTATCAGTTTTTCATATATTCGATAATAAATTAACAATAATGATCGTTCCTCATTCAGAAGGAAAAGTAATAAATTTCCAGACGAATGTTTTTGCACTGGTATCAGGAGTCGTGATCATCCTCGGAATCGTTTCATCATTCTTTTATTTTAACAGGCAGGTAGCAGGTTCCAGCGCCGAGATTTCACGTCTTATGAATGAAAACAGGCAGACTCTTGCAAGTCTTGACGAACTGCGTGATGAAAACAACAACCTTCTTCAGACGGCCAAAAGGTTTCAGAATTCGCTTTCACAATCTCTGTCCGTTCTTGGCATAGAACAATCTGATTCCATTTCAAAGGCCTCTATGAAAGACAGCGATCTTTCTGCACTTTTCGGGACCGACGATATTGCCTCCGGCTCCCTGCGGGAAGCAACTGATATCAGAAATCTTACTACCTATCTTGACAATGCAGTACAGCCGATAGAGCAGATCGGTAAAATGCTTGAAAGCCAGAATACACTCTTTACCGATATTCCCAGTATCTGGCCGGTACAAAATCCGAATGCCCATATTTCCATGGGATTCGGACCCACCGTTCATCCTATAACAGGCCAGTGGTACATTCATAAAGGAATGGATTTTTCTACATGGCGTTCAGGCGACCCGATTCTGGCTACTGCAAACGGCCAGATTGTAACAGTCGGTTATAATTCAAGTTTTGGAAATTATGTGATAATCAAGCACAAACATGGTATATATACAAGATATGCCCATATGGCAACAATCCGTGTCAGGAAAGGGCAATTCGTTTCACAGCGTGATATAATCGGTACAATCGGTAATACCGGTGTTACAACAGGACCACATCTGCATTATGAAGTTCATATCGGTTCGGATGTCGTAGATCCTGCAAAGTATATTAACGTAAAATTATCTGATTAGCGAAATCATATGGCTTTTCATTCTGACGATATTTCAATCAATACTCTCATAGGCCCGGGTTCTACAATATCCGGAAATGTTCATGGATCCGGTTTCGTACGCATCGATGGCGATATCGACGGTAACTTCGAAACGGATGGTAATGTTATCATTGGTGAAAAAGCAAGAATAAAAGGCAATATCACTGCAAAATCTGCGGTGATATGCGGAATTGTTCTGGGAGACGTTTCCGCAAAAGAAAGTGTACAGCTTCTTCCTACTTCAACCGTTATCGGTGATATTCTTACACAGCACCTGCAGGTTGCTGATAAAGTAGTTCTGCACGGCCATTGTATTTCTGTCACTGATCCGGATTCCTTTGCCGAAAAAGCAGCTCAATTCACAGAGAAAAAAGTTATCCGCAGGAAGGTTATCCGTACATGACATCGGTAGATCCGCTTAATCAGTCTCTTTATTTTTCAGCAGTTGCATCTGCTGCACAACAGGCTTCTACGGAAGCCAGAAAAAAAGAAAAAGCGGTTTCTGCAAAACGGACTCCATTTACATCAGCATTGAAAAAATCAATTGAAAAGGAAGCACTGGTTTCAGCAGGCCTTCCGGTAGAAATTGCCGGTTTATCTGAGGAAGATGCCATCGTATTTCTGAAAGATGCAGTCGATACCGCCGGTGATGAACTGATTGAAAAAATGACAGCATCCGCTTTTTCCGGATACAGAAATGCGGTAAGCCAGTTCATGCGTTATATAGTTAAAAATACTTTTGAAATAGAAAAACATAAAAGACCGGGATTTAACAGAAAAGGAAAGCCCAGGGATCCCGCAATCCAGATACAGATAATAAACAAAAAACTGGATACACTTGCATCAGATTTATTATATAATCATCTGGAAAAACTGAAACTGCTTGCCAAAGTTGATGAAATTAATGGATTAATCGTAGACGTACTTGCGGTGTAATTATATAGTACGTACAGGTGAAAATATGAGTGATATTTTTGAAAATGACATAGATACAGAGAATGAAGATATATCAGACCTTGAAGATTCAAATGTCACAGATATTTCATCAGACACTATATCAGGTTTTGTATATCCGGATCCTCTATACCGGCTTAAACTTGAGTATTCCAGTGAGGGCGTCTATGCAACAACGGAAAACGGACTGCAATTAAAGAGTGGCGATCACGTAATGATCCCTACCCGGTACGGTAAGGATATGGCTGTCGTTCTTGGAAAATCAAGAAAACCAGTGGGAATAAAACCGGCAGATGTCGTAATAGTAGATCATATAGCTACACAGGATGATCTAAACCGGTCAGAATCATTAAAACAGAAAGAACTTGAGGCCTGTGCAATATTCAGGGAAAAGGCTGTAGCTCATAAACTCGATATGAAGCTCATAGCAGCGCATTTTCTTATTGACGAACAGAAAGTTCTTTTTTTCTTCAGTGCTGACAACCGTGTTGATTTCCGGGAACTTGTAAAGGATCTCGTGTCTGTTTTTAAGATGCGTATTGAACTGCGCCAGGTCGGCGTACGGGACGAATCAAGAATAACAGGCGGCCTCGGAGTATGCGGCAGGCCTTACTGCTGTCATTATGTTTCCGACAAACTCCGTCCGGTCTCAATACGTATGGCAAAAGACCAGAATCTGTCTCTCAATTCAATGAAAATTTCAGGCCAGTGCGGAAGGCTTCTGTGCTGTCTTTCATATGAGTATGACTGGTATTCGGAAGCACGAAAAAAATTACCTTCCGAAGGCCTGCATCTTTTTTATGACGGTACAAAATTCCGGATAACGGAAGTAAATCTTTTAACATCAATGGTAAAAATGCTCGGAGAAGATGGCAGGGTTATAGAGATCAATGCCAGCCGTTTTACCAGAGAAAATAATTCATGGAAAATAAACTGATAAGTCAGGGATACACTGATCAAACTAATGGAATTTAATCAGTGCATCCTCAGCTTATAACAGCTATCATAACAGGACTTTTGATGGTAAATTCATTTCCGTCAAAAGAACTGTAAAATTCGCATCGCGAGAATCCGGCTTCATTTGAAAAATCGATGATCTCTGCTTTCCGCAGAGGATAAATGGGAATATCCTTAAGGACTGGCAGTATTTTCCCGTTTCCTGTTTCGACATCCTGCTGCATGTACTTATTTCCGTCTTCTTTCGTTATTATCTTTGTCAGCAGACGTGCGCGTATACTGCTTGATTCAGGAAGTTCCGCAACCGGTTCAGTGGTAAAATAATCGTAATTATAAAGCTGAATAACAAGTTTTCCTTTATTTGTAAGAAGTTCCCTGCAATCAAAAAAAAATTTACGCATCAGTATACGATCGTGAATAAATTCAATACGGTCATCCAGACAGGAAACGACATTATAAAATCTTCTGCCCAGAAAACGGATCATTTCCAGAGATGACATCTGGAAATATCTGATAGACATGAGCTGATTCCTTTTCCGGCGATTGGCAGAATCAAGTACTTCACGAAACGTTTCAAGTCCCGTAACATCCGCACCTTTCTCTGCAAGATAATTTTCGAGCATACCCGTACCGCAGCCGATCCGAAGGATTTTTACAGGCTCATCATAACAGTCCATCAATTCATCATAAAAACTTTTTTGAGCATCCGTTACCGGATACAGCTCGTCATAATATTCAACGATATTTTGAATTAACTCCATATATAATAAATTATACGTCATAATCCTGAATTTGCAATTAATTTAATTAAGACAGATTCAAAAGTTAAAAATTTCTGCATATTTTGTTATACAGCCGGGATTGATTGACTTATTTAAAACTTGCACATAGAATAAAATATATGATTAAGATTACCGTCTGTATGGGGAGTTCGTGTTTTACCAGAGGAAATGCCGTCAATGCCGACCTGATCAGACAGTTTGTCGCCTCGCATAATCTTGAGGATAAAGTCCGTGTTGAAGGATGTCTTTGTGAAGGCAAATGCAAACAGGGGCCAAACGTAACTATCAACGGAAAATCGTTTTCCCAGGTTTCACCGGAAGGTCTTGAAGATCTTCTTAAAAAGGAACTGAAAATTACATGACAACACTTTCACCTGTTTACACTGAAAAAACCGAATGTCAGGACTGTTATAAATGTATCCGCCGCTGTCCTGTCAAAGCCATTCGGGTTGAAAATTCCCATGCTGCAGTTATGGGCGAATTATGCATCGCATGCGGACGTTGTGTCATCAACTGCCCTGCGCATGCGAAACGGTTCAGGGATGATACACCCTATGTTAAACAGCTGCTTACCTTGAAGAAAAAAGTGCTTATTTCTCTGGCTCCTTCGTTTATTTCTGAATTTCCGGAATTTACAGTACCGGAATTTATCACCGTACTTAAACATCTTGGGTTTTATGGAATTTCGGAAACTGCTCTTGGTGCAGATCTTGTTTCTGCAACTGTCGCAGGAATGCTGGCTGAAGCAGCGGCCGGTAAAACAGATCAAAAACTATTTATTTCTTCAGCATGTCCGGCAGCTGTTGAATTTATAAAACGTTACATGAACGAATACGCACCCTATATTACAGACTGTGCATCACCACTTCTTGCACATGCACGCTATCTGAGAAAACTGTACGGAAACGATATCGGAGTTGTCTTTATCGGTCCCTGTATCGCAAAAAAGCGGGAAGCCGATGTATGGGATGAAATTGACGCCGCACTTACTTTCAAAGAGCTCAGAGAATGGTTTGACAGTGAAAATATCATCCCCGTTCCGGAACCAGCAATTCCTGCAAACAGAGTTTTACCGGCAGAACAGCTGAAAACGAAACAAATTCCTTTTATCCCGAGGAGAGCGGCGAAGGCAGAACTCTTTCCGATTGAAGGCGGAATGATCGCAGCATGTAAAAAATATGATCCGCTTCATATGGTAAAAACATTATCCGTTTCAGGCATTGAGGCAATCCATGAAACACTTACAGGCCTCAATGTCGGCGATTTGAGAGAACCTCTGTTTCTGGAACTTCTTTCATGTACCGGAGGTTGTATCAACGGTCCGGGAACCAGCAGAAGCATGGCAATGGCAATGAGACGCGTCGAAACAGTTGATTATGCAGAGTCAGCAGACGATACGCTTGACCATTCAACATTAAAAAATATTCCCGTCATGGCAGGAACTCTGCCGGGCAATGCCGTTGTCAGAAAAAACTATACCGAAGAGGAAATCCGCAACGCCATGCACTCCGTCGGTAAATATATGCCTGAAGATGAAATTAACTGCAACGGCTGCGGTTATGAAACATGCCGCCTCTTTGCCCAGGCAATGCTTGATGGTGTCGCTGAAAAAACAATGTGCGTTTCCTATATGCGTAACCTCGCTCAAAAAAAGGCAAATGGTCTGGTCAGGGCGATTCCCAGTGGCGTAGTGATTGCAGATAAAAAACTGAATATCGTTGAATGTAATAAAAATTTTGCGCTTCTTATGGGATCCGATATCGTAGATATGTATGAAATAAAACCGGGACTCGAAGGAGCAGATCTCGCCACCATCAGTCAGAACGCTCGTTTCTTTACCGATGTTCTTTCGCCGAACGGTCCGGAAGTAATAGACAGGGAAGTCCATGAAGGAAAAAAAATCCTCCACTATACAGTTTTCGTCATCGAAAAAGAAGAAATTGCTGCCGGTGTTGTAGAAGATATTACTGCCCCGCAGAACCAGAAAAAACGTACGATAACGCAGGCCCGGAAAGTCATTGAAAAAAACCTGTCGGTAGTACAGAAAATCGCTTTCCTGCTTGGAGAAAATGCTGCAGAAACAGAATCAATGCTCAATTCCATTATCGAATCATATGGTGAAGAAAACGAATGATACAAAATGCCGAACAAAATGGAATACAGAACGATTCCGGTGAAACTTTCATAGAAGTGAACCATTTTCAGTTATGTAAATATAATCAGCATTCGCCGGGTGATGTATTCCTCTCTGAGAAAAATCCATCAGACGGGCGTACGATAACGACACTTTCAGATGGCCTCGGGTCGGGTATTAAAGCTGATGTTCTTGCCACCCTGACTGCTACAATGGCAACAAAATTTGTTGCAGCCGATATTCCCATACTGCGTGCAGCTGAAATAATCATGAATACGCTGCCTGTATGCAAAGAGAGGGGAATCAGTTATGCTACGTTTACCATTGTCGACATAGAGCCGAGTGCGACCGTCAGGATCATGGAATATGATAATCCCCCCTATCTGCTTATCCGTGAAAAAACAATAGTTGAACCCATCAAGGAGAATACTGCATTCGAACGGAAGAATAAAAAGACAGCTCCAAAAATACAGGCAATTGTACATTATTCATCATATCAGGCAAAACCTGGTGACCGCCTGATATTTTTCAGCGACGGCGTAACACAGTCAGGAATGGGAACTGCCGCATACCCGTTTGGCTGGGGAGTCGTCAATGCACATTCCTATATCTTAAATAAAGTGACAGAAAATCCATCCATCAGTGCCAGAGATCTCGCCAGATCTGTCGTACAGGAAGCAGCTATCCACGACGAGTTTAAGCCCAAAGATGACATCTCCTGCGGTGTCGTCTACTTCAGGAATCCGAGGGACACACTCATTCTCACAGGTCCGCCGATGCACAGAAAAAACGACAGGGAATTACTGCACATTTTCACTGTTTTCAACGGAAAGAAAATTATAAGCGGCGGAACGACCGCTAATATTATGGCCAGAGAACTCGACAAGCCGGTATCCGTCGATATGAGCCATTTTGATGCTGCGATACCGCCGTTTTCCTCTCTGGAAGGGGCGGACCTTATTACAGAAGGAATCATTACGCTCGGAGTTGTAGCGGATATGCTCGAAGGCGGCAGGGTCGGACTGTCCGGCAATGATAATGCAGCGACACGTATGATTGAAATATTTATGAATTCCGATAGAATATATTTTGTCGTAGGCACAAGAATCAATGAAGCACATCAGGACCCGAATATGCCTGAGGGTCTTGAAATACGCCGTAACATCGTAAAAAAAATATGCAGTCTTCTCCAGGATAAATACCTGAAAGAGGTCCACATACAATATCTGTAATTTCCGCCTTTGCGGACAATGGAGTTATAGTATGAAAAAGAAAATAAAAATTTCAATTTGTACGGGAACAGCCTGTTTCGTAATGGGTGCTTCGGAAATCATGTTGCTTGAAGAAAAACTGCCTGAAACAATCAGACAGTCAGTTGATCTTGAAATTGAAGGTCTTACCTGTATGGGGAACTGTAAAGACCGGAAAACGGGGAAACCTCCCTTTGTAAAAATAAATGATGAAATTATAACTGAAGCGAATCTGGTAACGATACTTGATAAAATTTATGAACTGGCAGGAGAAACCAATGCTGCACACAGCTGATGCCATGTGGGCAGCACAGGAGAAAATGTATGTTAAATATCAATAATAATGCCTCCTATACGAAACACGAAATTCTGGTACAGATAGCAAAACTGCAGCTGGAAGGAAAACTCACAGAAGGCGTCCACTATATTCCGAGAAAACTGGCACCGGTAGGCAGCACTCCGATACGCTGCTGTATTTATCATGACCGGGAAATTCTCCGCATGCGCGTGCTGGCGCGACTCGGGTGCTCCGTTGAAGATTATGACGATGACAAACCGCTTGCCGCATACGCAAAAGAAGCGCTCAAACGGAAAAAACCGACATGGCCGATGCTTACAGTTCTTCAGGAAGCATGTAATGCCTGCGTACGTTCGCACTATATGGTAACCAATGCATGTCAGGGGTGCTTCGCCCGCCCATGCATGATAAACTGTCCCAAAAAAGCCATAGAAGTAAAAAACCATGCTCACATTGATTCTGAAAAATGCATAAACTGCGGACTGTGTATGCAGAATTGTCCGTACCATGCGATAATCAAAATACCAGTTCCCTGTGAAGAAGCCTGCCCGGTAGGCGCCATAAGCAAGGATGAGACAGGGCACGAACAGATAGATTACGATAAATGTATTTTCTGCGGAAACTGCATGCGGGAATGCCCGTTCGGTGCAATGATGGATAAGGGACAGCTGGTCGATGTAATAGGGCATATCATGAAAAAAAAGCGGAAAGTCGTTGCCATGTACGCACCCGCCATTGCAGCCCAGTTCAAAGCTGCGCCGGGACAGCTTGAGGCTGCTTTACTGAAAGCGGGATTCAGCCGGGTATGGGAAGTAGCCATAGGTGCCGATATATGTGCAGATAACGAGGCAAGGGAATTTGAAGAACGTATGAAACGCGGAGATAAAATGATGACTACGTCATGCTGTCCGGCATATGTCCGTGCAGT
>DCFS01000344.1:11605-11823 GCA_002319875.1 Treponema sp. UBA1798
GCAACACGGAGTCCTATGCACTATACTGCTGAAATAGCGAAAAAGGCCGATCCTGATTGCATCACTGTTTTTGTCGGTCCCTGCCTTGCAAAACGCCGGGAAGGTTTTGATGACAAAATAGTCGACTACGTATTGTCGATTGAAGAAGTCGGCGCACTACTCATGGCGAAAAACATCGATATTGCTTCACTTGAACCTCAGCAGGGATCCATCATACC
>DCFS01000344.1:12096-12248 GCA_002319875.1 Treponema sp. UBA1798
GCAAGCGGAAGAAATTTTGCAACATCGGGAGGTGTCGCTGAAGCCGTACGGGTCCGGCTGCACGACCAGTCGATTATGCGTCCTACAGCTATCAATGGCCTGGATAAAGCGGGAATGAAGACGCTTGCTATGTACGGGAAAATCAATGAAGG
>DCFS01000344.1:12486-12658 GCA_002319875.1 Treponema sp. UBA1798
CTATGTACGGGAAAATCAATGAAGGCTCTGCGCCGGCACCGCAAAACTGTCCGAATCTTATAGAAGTAATGGCATGCGAGGGTGGATGTATCGGCGGCCCGTCCGTAGTCACCAATCCCAAAGTCGCAGCCACACTGCTGAAAAACTATGTTGCAGCCGGAGCTGCGGACCT
>DCFS01000344.1:12969-21502 GCA_002319875.1 Treponema sp. UBA1798
GTTCTCTAAAGGTATCGCAGTCGGATTTAATACCCTTCATACGCGGAGGCTACCCTCCGCATGAATAAAAAATAATACCAAAATCTTAAAAAAACGCCGAATCAGCATACCCGGATGCAAAACATCAGGGCATTAAACTTTTGTATGAATAACGTACATTCGATTAATCAATATTTCCCTGAAGCGGAAGGAACAGATTATCCGTAAAGCCCTGCTGACAGGATAATTCTTAAAGATAATTTTTTTCCTTTATATTGACTTATATTTTATATACCGGTATATTACATAAAAGTTACCGATTGTTCGGTAACTTTTGAAGAAGCTACGTTTTTAAGGAAAGCAATGCAATATATAAACAAAGGGAAGCAGACAAAAGAACATATCCTCGATGCCGCTTTTTCCTTTTATGCAAAACCCCGTTTTACAAATGTCTCATTAAGCGAAATAGCGGTAAAAACGGGTATCACGAAAGCTGCCATATTCCGCCACTTTAAGAACAAGGAAGCTCTTTTTGACGCCATGCAGAAACGTTTTTTCGATGACGTAGCCGAAAATATTCTTGCAAACAGAAACGCATCACCGCAGGCAGACAGTAAAGACGATCCCGGCGGCTGGCGTATTATATTGAAACACGAAGTCCGCCTTATGGCAAACCGGGCCGATTATCTGTGTTATATTCTGTATAAGTTCGTCTCAAATCCTGATTTCGAAGCTGTTTATTATGCAGAAATGAAGGAAAGAGGTGTCCTGTTATTCGATACAGACAACAACGTTATATTGACGCCTGATGGTAAGAAACTGATTGTAAAGAATATTTCCGGCTATTTTTGCCGGCTGTATATAATTCTTACCATTACATTTTTTATCGGCCATATTTATTTCGATAAATTTCTGAATGAAGGACAGCCGTCTGTCATGACGGCAGAAGAATTTTCAGAAAAACTGGCACTGCTTATTGAAAACGGCATCAGTGAAGAAACAACATGGATATCGCCTGAACGGCTGAAGGAACTCGACACAGGTTGCTGCCCTGATATGTCGTCACTGCCGCCGGTAGATCCGATATTCAGTGCACTGTCAGAGGTTATCAGAAAAAAAGGATTTCCCGGAACTACCGTAGAAAGTATTGCAGAGGAACTCGGTCTTGCCAAAAGCAGTTTGTATACATATTTCAGCAATAAGGATGAACTCATTGTCAACCTGGTACAGAGAGAACTGTTTCTTCTGGCACGTGAGATACAGCAGAAAACACGACTGGCAACGCAGTCCTCTGAAACCGGATACATTACCATGCGTACAGAACTGGAGTACTTCAGGATACGTCCTGCAGTACTCTCCGTTATAGGCTGGCTCCGGCTCAGGGGATCGTTTCTGCCCGACGTTTCAATGTATGAAAAACTCGGAGTGACAAATGAAATATTCAGCAGACCGGTAGAAAATACTGCAGATTTCCCGCTGACCGTAAAAACATATTACGAATGGATGGGCATGCTGTCTTCCACATATCTCACCCAGTCCCGTGTACACGGGCTGACAATGGAGCAATGTTTTGAAGCGCTCAGGCAGTGCTTTCAATATATTCAAAGAGGAATCGGCTATAACCGGCCGGTTGAACAAAAACAAACAACGGGGAAATAAACTATCCATGAAAAGAAATATCATGATATTCAGAAAAATGTTTCTGCTTGCCGTTATTTTTACATCCGGCACAACAGTACTATCTGCACAGGATACCGGCGGTTTACCGGCAGACAACAGTCAGCCCCTTATACTCACCGTGGAACAGGCTGTTGCATATGCAACTAAAAACAGCAGGACTTTAAGAAGTGCAGAGATTGATCTTGCAATAAAAGAGCGGGCAGACAAATATTCATGGAATGTATTTGTACCGACCGTATCCGTCTCAGGAACAATGAACCGTGCAAACGAATATTCAACAACGTATGCCGATTTACTGAATCCACTGTATAAAGCTCTTAATGCCGGATTCCAGCTGCCGGATTCATATAATAAAGAAAGTGACCGGTGGTCTGCGGTAGGAAACCTCGGAGTTTCGTTAAATCTGAGCCTCGCGCTCATCGAAAATATCAGGGCAACACATGCCGGTTACGAAGCAGGCCGCATTACCTGGGACCAGACAGTAAAACAGAATGAACAGAATGTACGCAAACTTTTTTACGGACTGCTGCTGCAGCAGGAAAATCTGAAGGTTCTGGAAGATACACTTGAAAATGCCCGGCAGCGCGCCAAACAGGCAGAAATAAATTTCAAGAATGGTCAGGTTCCTGAACTTTCAATGCTCCAGGCACAGGTAACGTATGAAAATCAGCGGCCGACAGTAGATAAAGAACGGCAGTCCGTATCACAGCAGCTCGATACCTTTGCCTTTATCCTCGGTATGCCGGTAGGTACGAAAATACAGCTTGACGGGAAAATTGATCCGGAGTTTCTGACACTGAATGCCGACCAGGTATACCGTCATTATGGAGAGTCCAACCTTGATATCGCTTCCCTTAAAAAAAATATCGGTATTCTTAAAATGCAGTTGAATGCATTAAACCTCAAGTCCTACACGCCCGCCCTTGCACTGAGCTGGAGCAGTCAGCCCTATCTGAGCGATATAACCGGCAGCTGGAGCAACAGCGACAACTGGTTTGACAACGGAAACCTGAGTGTCACGATGGCATGGACATTGTCCGACATGCTTCCTTTTTCTGCAAACAGACAAAGCGCAAAAGATATTCAGGACAATATACGCAAACTCGAAATATCGCTTGAAAACACGCGGCAGAATAATGAACTGGAAGTCAGAAAGACCGTAGACAGACTTGAACAGGCCCATCAGGCGATTCTTTCAAATGAACGTAATATCAAACTTGCACAGCGTTCATATGATATGACATCCGTTGCCTACCGTAACGGAACGAAGGAACTTCTGGATCTGCGCGACGCCGAAACCCAGCTGAACCAGGCAAAACTCGGTGCGCTAAATGAACAGTATAACTATATGTCGTATATGCTTGATCTTGAATATATGCTGAATACCCACCTCACAGGAGATGTAAAATGAAAACACAAAGACTTGAAGAAACCGTTTTTATCGGATTCATTATTCTGACGATTCTTCTTTTTATAACTGCCATGCTGACAGGATGCAGTAAATCCGCACAGGCTGATACAGAAGCCTATTTTGCAGTAAATACTTATAAAACGGAAGCAGGCCGTCTTGACGATTACCTTGAATTCGGCGGAGACGTCGTAGCTTCGTCGGTTGTAAACGTTCTGCCTGATACAAGTGGAAAAATCTCGCGTATTTTCGTATCCGTCGGCGATTTCGTCCGGAAAGACCAGGTACTTGCCTATCTTGATCCAAGCAAACCGGGTATGACGTACAGCGAAAGTCCAGTCAAGGCACCTGTAAGCGGAACCATTACGTCATTCCCGCTTTCTATCGGCGCAACCGCAGGCCCTTCAACATCCATAGGACAGATCAGCAGCACCGAAAAACTTGAAATACAGACAAATGTAGCCGAGCGCTTTATATCACGCATAAAAAACGGGCAGAATGCAATTATCACTTTTGATGCATATCCGGGAATAAATTTTTCTGCACGGGTATTTGAAATCAGCCCCGTCCTTGATACATCAACCCGGACGCTGAAAATAAAAATGCGGCTTGATCCTCCCGATGACCGTGTAAAAGTGGGAATGTATGCCAGAGTAAAACTGATAACAGAAAAACTGAATAATGTGATTATTATACCGTATGATGCACTGGTATCGAGAGATAATAAACAATACGTATTCACTGTAACCAGGACGTCTGCGAAAGATGTTTCAGATAAAACAAACGCCGGAAACACTCCGGCTGTCGTACATCTTACGGAAGTCAAACCCGGTATTCATGTAGACGACAAAGTGGAAATCACAACCGGCCTGAATGCAGGAGACGAAATCGTCGTACGGGGTCAGACACTTCTTAACGACGGCGCAAAAATCAATGTCATGACCAGCGGAAATTCCGGCATGTAATTGCCATTATTACAAGAGGATACTATGTCTTTAACAGAAAAGGCTGTAAACAAGCCTGTAACAACTTTACTTATTTTTATGGTACTGACAGCACTGGGTATATATTGTACCTTCAACCTTGCTGTCGATATGTACCCCGACATGGATATTCCCTATATGCTCGTATATACGGAATATAAAAATGCAGGTCCTGAAGAAGTCGAACAAAATCTTACCCGGACGCTTGAAAGCTCTCTTTCCGGTCTGACCGGCCTGAAAAAAATGCAGTCAGAATCCATGACGGGATTAAGTCTCATCATCCTTGAAATGGATTATGGAACAAATCTTGACGCAACAGCAAACGACATACGGGATAAAATAGACCTCGTGCGCTCATATCTGCCGGATGAAGCCGACAGCCCGATTACGATACGCGCGGATCCTTCAATGATACCGATTATGCAGATAGCATTAAAAGGGAACCGTTCTCCGGAAGAACTGAGCCGGTATGCGGAAGATATCGTACAGCCCCGCCTTGAGCAGATTGACGGCATCGCATCGGCATATATCATGGGTGAACGCGAACGATCCATTAATATCGACATTCCCCGTGACAGGCTTGAAGCATATGCTCTCACCATCACTCAGGTAGCCCAGATGATCGGTGCACAGAACGTCCAGAGCGCCGGCGGAAAAATTACGGCCGGAGATAAAAACTATTCGATTAAAACCGCCGGTAAATATCAAAACCTTGATGATATCCGTAATACCGTTATTTCCTATGCGGCAACAGCTTCCGACAGTGAAAATCAGTCTCAGATGAAAACGATACTGCTGCGCGATATTGCCGATGTATATGCAGGCTATAAAGATCAGACAACGCTTTCATATCTTGACGGACAGCCATGTATAACACTTCAACTCCAGAAACAAAGTGGAAAAAATTCAGTAACGGCGGCACATAACGTACGCAAACAGCTGAAAAATATTGAAAAAGCACTTCCGGCCGATGTAAAACTGACAGAAGCTTCGAATACGACCGATACGATCGAACGGACAATAAATGAAGTTATCAATTCTGTCGTACAGGGATCGCTGCTGGCTATTCTGGTACTGTTTATATTCCTCAGGAGTTTCAAAAGTACGATTATTATCGGCCTGTCCATTCCGATATCCATCTTTATAACGATCGTACTCATGTATATGCGCGGAATGACCCTTAATACCATATCCCTGAGCGGCCTTCTGCTCGGTTCCGGTATGCTTGTGGACAATTCCATTGTCGTACTTGAAAATATTTTTACTTACCGGGAGCACAATGCCAAACCAAAGGTCGCAGCCATTCTCGGTTCGCAGGAAATGATAAACGCCGTCACCGCCAGCACGCTTACGACCGTGTGTATTTTCCTCCCTATGATCATGTTCAATAAAAAACTGGGCATGATGGGACAGTTCTTCAACGACCTTGCGTTTACCATCGTATTTTCCCTCATGTGCTCGCTTCTTGTCGCACTTATCCTCGTTCCGGTTCTGTCGTCAAATTATCTCAAAATAGATACTGTTTCCGGCGGTAATCCGGCAAAATTTACCGGCAGGATAAATATTGCGCTCGGCAATTTCTTCAATAAAATGGATATAGCCTATGCAAATGCCGTAAAAAAGGTCCTTAAACATAAAGGACGCGTTATCGTTATTCTGGCAACGCTGCTGGTACTGTCATTTATATCAGTTCCGCTTATCGGTTTTATTTTCATGCCGGACGCATCAACGGATACTGTTTCCGTAAAATTCGAACTTCCGCAGGGGACAAAACTCGAAGTAACGGAGGCTACGATACAGCAGCTGGAATCCATTGCCCGGCAGACAGTAAAGGGCATAAAATTCTCCATAATTTCAGTCGGAGGCAGTTCAATAATAAGTTCCACTTCTGAAACAAATACAGGAACGCTTACATTAACTCTGTATTCCGGAAAGGAACGGAAAAAAGGATGGGATAACGATCAGTCTGCAAAGAAAAAATTGCGCTCCTATTTCACAAAATTCCCGGGAGCAGATCTCAGTTTTGACAGCGGTAACATGTCGATGGGATCAAACGGAATCAGTATCGATATCAAGAGCAATGATCTCGAACTTGTCAGGACCACATCAAAACAGGTCGTAAAACTTCTCAAGGAAAAAGCGGCAGATCTTGTAACGGAACCCACCAGTGATCTCAAAGAAGGTCTCCCTCAGATTGAAGTTGTCCTTGACCGCAACCGTATGTACGAACTTGGAGTTAACGTCTCGACAATCGGCAGCGAAATAAGCGGTGCTATAAACGGCACGACAGCCAGCCGGTACCAGGATGCAGGCGACGATATAGATGTCGTAGTCAAACTGGCAGAAAAGGACCGTGAAAAAGTATCCGACCTTGACCAGATTTACGTCAAGAATACACAGGGTTTGCGTATCCCGCTTTCAAACTTTGCCCATACGGTACAGACAACTGCACCGGTAACGATATTCCGCCAGGATCAGAGCCGTATAGCCCATGTTACCTATAATCCTGCCAAAGGACTCTCTCTTGGCAACGTTCAAAAGGAAATAAAACATCTGGTTGAAACAAATATACCGATGGAAGAAGATCTCAATATCAGTTATTCCGGAGACTTTGCAGATATGATGGAAGCCGTACAGAATTTTGCTTTAATAATTCTGATGGCTATTATTCTGGTCTTTGTCGTCATGGCGGCCCAGTTTGAATCATTCAAAAGTCCCTTCATTATATTATTTACCATACCGCTATCCCTTATCGGTGTTGCAATGATTTATGCCCTTACAGGAACAAAATATAACGTCGTAACGGTCATGGGGCTTCTGATGCTCGTAGGTATTATTGTGAATAACGGAATCGTGCTTGTCGATATGACCAACCTGTACCGTAAACGAGGTATGGCTCTGGAAGACGCCTGTGTCGCAGCGGCAGGGAGCAGGTTACGTCCGATCCTGATGAGCACGCTTACGACTATCATATCACTTGTTCCTATGGCATTCTTCCCCGGAGAAGGAACAGAAGGTATGCAGCCTATCGGACTTACCGTATTCGGAGGTCTTACATTCGGTACCATGATGACACTGTTCCTCATGCCTACCATATACTGCATATTCAACAGAAAAGACGAGGCACGGCGTCTGGCGGAAAGGAAACAGATCGAAGCGGAAAATACTGAAAAAACAGCAGAGGGAAAATAATGGATACAGCAAATACTGACCGGATGAAAATTCCTGAAACCGACGGAGAAGGCCGGAAAATGCAACGGATAGAACTGATTTTTTCACAGGCAATGGAGGAAGATTTTGTCGAAGCCTTCAAAAAAAAGATGATAAGGAACTATACGGAAATACCTTCTCTTATAGGGACCGGATACAGTACTCCCAAGCTCGGAAACGAAATATGGCCTCAGCTCAATACGATGATGATCCTGTTCTGTACCGATGAAGAGACAGAAAAAGTAAAAGACATCGTAAAGGACCTGCGGAAACGCTATGCCGGCGAGGGAATAGCATGTTACATCAGTAAAGCACACGAATGGTAACATCCGTATGAAACCTGCAACATCATATACAGCTGCACTGGCAGTCCTGATACTAAGCATCTGCTGTCCTCTTTTTTCTTTATCGTCCGGAAAAAAAACGGACAGCGGAAAAACGGACTCCCTCTCTGACGAAGGGCACGGAAACGGTCAGCCGGTATCAGATATAGCACTTGATATTGCAGGATTTTCGATATCAGGGAAAGATCTGCTCCGCAGCGGATACGACTGGTTTGATTACGACATCATCCGTGATATTCCCTTTTTTTTTATTGCCTTACCGGCAATTTCAGCACGGATATCCAGCCCGCGGCCGGCAGGGGGAAAAAAGGAAAAAATGCAGTTGTTTTCTTCCGGATATACAGCAGGAGCTTCGCTGACACCTGTCGGTATAGGAACAGATGCGGGAGTTTTCTGTTCAATAACGCCGCTTCTGACATTCTCAGCCTCTGCAAAAGTACAAACGGGATGGAATTACGGATCAAGTTTCATAACGATCGGAACATATAATCCTGAGCAGAAAGAATACGATTCCTGCACATCACTGAGCGAACTGGCTTATACCATAAAAACTTCGGCAATGCTGACAATTCCTGCGGGGAATTATATGATGCAATTGGGTTATTCGCCAGAATTGACAGGTTTTACCGGCGCCGGTGACGGACAGCCGTGGAAATGCGGTATCGGACAGGACAGCGTAAACGGGTGGAAATATAATGCCTTCATATCTGTTCTACGGATTTTGAATAAAGAAAAAATAAAAATGGCAGGTATAACGCTGGCAGCAGACGGATGGTACAGCAGCAGTTATTTCGACAGCGTATATGAACCGTATAATCCGGGCTTCGTCACATTTACGGTGACTCCCATGATACGTATCCAGCCGGCAAAAAAACAGAACCTTATGATTATGGCCGTTTTTGCGCGTGAACGGAAATTTGAAAATGAAA
>DCFS01000085.1 GCA_002319875.1 Treponema sp. UBA1798
GAGCCAAAAGGATGTTTTTTTCAGAAGATAGGGACCATTTCGTCCGTGTAGATATCCTGTACAGTCAGATCACCGGAATCCGTATATCATTCGATTACAGCAACATCAAGCGATGCATCGCGTATTTTATTTATTATTTTTCCCGTGTTATCAATATATACTTCTATATTTACGCGTGGATGGAGTGATTCAAACCTTGATATAATCGGTGCCATAAAAATGCTTCCGACCGTGAGCGATGCTCCAACTCTGAGCGTTACTTTTCCGGCTGCGTGTATAAGATATTCTTCTGTTTTTTTGAAATCTGACAGAACAATCCGCGAATATGTAAGCAGCTCTGCACCTGTTTCGGTTATATACAGTTTTTTTGACAGCCGGTCGAACAGCCGGACGGAATAAGTCTGTTCAATCAGAGCGATGACATGGCTTACCGTAGGCTGTGAAATATGCAGAGTATCAGCAGCATCGGTAATTCTGCCTTTTTCTGCAACACATACGAAAATTTCAAGGTCTCTGAGTGTAATCATTAACGATCCCTGTTATACATGTGTTTTAATACATGAAGATATAGATAAAATAGCATTTTACAAATGCGTATTCAATACCTATAATTATATAACCATATAGCTATATGATTATATAGAAGAGAAAAAATGAAATTTAAAATTTTACTGAAAATATTGGTTCTTGTGCTATTCGTTTTTACAGCAGTAACAGGATGTAAAACAGAAAAGCATGCACAAACCAGTAAAACAGGCGCATCAGGAGTGGTCTTTCCTTCTGCAGTCAATATCGGGACACAACAAATACCAGACGACGAACGGGTTGCTATTGCAAAAGGGTATTTTGAACAGGAACTTGGAGTTAAAGTCAATATTCTTGAATTTCAGGCAGGTGATATCAGAAATGCAATGGTTGCAAAAGATATTGATTTTGCCTTGTTGGGCTCATCATCAGCAGCGCTGGGAATAGCTCGTAGTATGGAAGTCGAAGTAATCTGGATCCATGAAATTCTGGGAGATGCTGAACAGCTTGTTGCCAGGGACGGTTCAAAAATTGAATCAGTTGCAGACCTGAAGGGAAAAAAAGTTGCTACACCGTTTTCATCAACATCACATTACAGCCTGCTTAAAGCGATGGAATTATACAATGTATCAGAGAAAAGCGTAACGCTTTATGATATGCAGATGCCGGACATTTATGCTGCCTGGCAAAGAGGCGATATAGATGCAGCTTACGGTTGGGAGCCGACACTTTCAGCGCTTTTAAAAAATGGTAAAATGATACTGTCCAGTAAAGATCTTGCCGCCAGGGGTGTTACAACCTCAAACGTAGAAATTGTCAGAACAAAATTTGCAGAAAAATATCCTGTTCTTGTTTCAAAATATATCAAAGCCCTCAACAAAGCTGTTGAATTATATAAAAATGATCCGTCCGACGCAGTCCAGGCAGTTGCCGGATCTCTGAACATTACACCGGAAGAAGCTCAAAAACAAATGAAGGGATCGATTTGGCTTACGGCACAACAGCAATTGGATGCCGTCTATCTGGGAACAGATACTCAAAAAGGTAACATAGCTGAATCTCTTTACGATATGGCAGATTTTCTGTTCAAACAGAAAAGTATTCCCTCACAACCGCAGGTGGAAAATTTCAGACAGGCCTTAAATCCTTCTTATGCAGAAAAAGCACTGCAGGAAAATTGAATGGAAAGTCTGTATGCAGCCCCGCTGAAAAGCAGTTACAAGCCTTTGCTTTCATTACATCAGGTAAATTACAAATATCCCGGGAACAGAGATTCGAATGGTGTTGCAGCCCTGCAGTCTGTCAGTTTTTCTGTAGAAGAAGGGGAATTCATAGGAATATTAGGACCGTCCGGCTGCGGGAAAAGTACATTACTGAGAATTATTGCAGGATTTATTCATCCTGATTCCGGAGAAATACGGATGGATGGTGAATTAATTCAGGGACCTGACTGTCACCGGGGCGTTATTTTTCAGGTACCGACTTTATATGCATGGCTGAATGTACAGGATAATATTGCTTTCGGTTTAAAGATGAGAAGAGTCCCGGCGGACGAAAGAAAACAGCTTACTGAAAAGTATATTGACCTTGTCGGACTGACCGGTTTTGAAAAGAACAGGCCGTATGAACTTTCAGGCGGCATGAAACAGCGGGCCGCACTCGCCAGAACCCTTGTTAATCATCCCGGACTTCTCTTAATGGATGAACCGTTTTGCGCTTTGGACGCTTTTACCCGGCAGAATATGCAGACTCTGGTAAGAAAAATATGGCGCCAGACAAAAAACACTGTTTTCTTTATTACGCACGATGTGGATGAAGCCTTGAGTCTTGCAACAAGAATTATAGTGCTTTCTGACAGACCGGGAAGAATCCTGAAAGAATTCCGGACAAATTTCACAAACTGTATTTTCAGTGATGACCAGAGAGTGAATACCTATCAGCCGGAATATATCAGTCTCAGAAAGGAAATTTTAAATATCATCTTTCATCCGGCAGAAACTGCAATTGAAAACGGATAAAACTTAAAAACGCAAAAGGAGCAAACAAATGGAAAAGAAAGAACACGCCGCGGGAGTTGTAATTTTTGCAGCGATAGTGATTTTAGGAGAATTGTTTTTAAAGTCTCTGATCCTGTTCCGGCTGCTCGTCGGTATAGGATTCGGCTATTCATTAATGCGGGCGTACACAGGTTTTGCAGGCAGTGTAAACCGTGCATACCGCACAGGATCAACTAAATTGCTGAGAGCCTTAATGCTGATGATGTTCATTACCTGTCTGTTAATGGTTGCTCTTTTACTGAATGGAGATCCAACCTCATATTCGCTGTCTGTCCATCCGATTAATTTTGGATTACTGCTGGGCGGTATCATGTTCGGTTTCGGAATGGCACTTTCTTCCTGCTGTGCCTCGGGTGTTCTGCAGGATCTTTCTCTTGGATTTTCCCGTGCAATAACTACGCTGTTATTTTTTTGTGCCGGAGTGTATCTCGGATTCCCTGCACAGCATTCAGCATCATGGATATTGAAATCATGGGTAAATACACCGACAGGCGAAAAATTTTCGGGCGGCGTATTCCTCCCGGATCTGTTTCAATGGGACAGACTTCACGGCTACCTGGGTGCAATGTTTATTACCATATTTTTCTGCGCAATCGTTGCTGCTCTATCACTGTATTATGAAAGAAAAAGGAAATTAAACAAAACATATACAGGCTGTGATACTGAGATCATGCAGGAACAGGCAGATTCATTTGATAGTACGAATTACAAACTGTTCAGCAGGCAAACCTATAACCGTATATTTGTAAAACCGTGGACTTTGGCGCAGGGTGCCGTCGCTGTCAGCATCTTTTTTATTCTTCTTATCAGTGTTACCAAAAAGGGCTGGGGCGTATCCACTACATACGGAATCTGGTTTGGAAAGATTCTCATGATATTAGGAGTCCCTGCCGACGCTGTTGCTGCTTTTGCTAAATCGAAACCTGATGCCTATCTTCAGCCGTTCTTCCAGAATGCAGAGTCGGTACAGAATTTCGGAATTATACTTGGAACAATACTTTATCTGCTGGCAGCCGGTGTATTCCTCCGGAATCTCAAGGAAGGCTTCCACCTGTCGCTCATCGAAGCTGTTGTTTATGCAGCAGGCGGTTTCAGCATGGGGCTGGGGACAAGATTTGCAAACGGCTGCAATGTTGGAGCTTTTTATACGCCGATTTCAAGTTTCTCGCTTTCAGGATGGATCTTTCTGATCTTCCTGATCATTGGAGGAATTCTGGGAAATTTTGTTGGTAAAAAAGTTTTAACACGGTCATAGATCTACCGGACTGTTTAAAACCGGATTTCGGGAATGAATTATTACCGCAGACACTGTCGGGATATTCCAGCTTGACAGTATAAAATAGATTCTGATCTGAATATAAGGAGTTATAACTATGCGAAACAGAATACTGATTATCGGCGGCGTTGCCGGAGGCGCATCTGCTGCCGCAAGAGCGCGAAGAATTGATGAGAATGCGGAAATTATCATGTTTGAAAAAGGACCTGATGTTTCCTTTTCAAATTGTTCCTTACCCTATTATCTGAGCAGAACTGTAAAAACCAGTGATGCCCTGGTTCTGATGGAACCAGGGCAATTCAAAAAGCAATACAACATTGAAGCAAGAGTCAACAGCGAAGTTTTAAAGATAAAACGAGCCGAGAAAAAAATTGTAATAAAAGATCTGTCTACAGGGAAAGAATACGAAGAAGTTTATGATAAACTTGTTCTTTCCCCCGGAGCCGTTCCAATCCGCCCGAAGAGCATTGAAGGTATTATGAATCCCAACGTATTTACTGTCAGAAATGTTGTGGATATCAAAAAACTGGATGATTACATTGTCGAACACAAAGTTAACAAGGTAGCCGTAATCGGCGGCGGTTTTATCGGCGTAGAAATAACGGAAAATCTTGTTCATGCCGGAGTCCATGTCAGCCTTATTGAAGCTCTTGACCAGATTATGGCTCCGTTTGATTACGATATGGCACAAATCCTTCACAAAGAAATGTATGACAAGGGCGTTAATCTAATACTAAGTGACGGAGTGAAAAAAATCTCTAGTGATTCCATAGAATTGCAGTCAGGGCGAAAAGTCGAGGCACAGGCAGTTGTACTGGCTATTGGTGTCCGCCCTGAAACAGAACTGGCAAAAGATGCAGGTCTTGAAACAGGAGAAACCGGCGGTATAAAAGTTAATCATAATTATCAGACGAACGATAAAGATATCTATGCAGTCGGAGATGCTGTTGAGGTTTTCAATATGCTTACGCATAAGCCTTCCCGACTTGCTCTTGCCGGTCCTGCACAGATGCAGGCCCGTGCGGCAACTGATGATATGTATGGAATTTCCGACAATAACAGAGGTGTGATCGGATCCTCTGTCGTGCAGGTATTTGACATGAAAGCGGCTGCAACAGGTTTGAATGAAAAAACAGCAAAAGCTGCCGGTATTATATATGATTTTGCTTATGTTATTCCGCCGGATAAGGTGGGCCTGATGCCGGGCTCAAATCCTCTTCACTTTAAACTTCTTTTTGAATGTCCTACAGGTAAAATTTTAGGTGCGCAGGCAATCGGAAAAGGTGAAGCTGACAAGAGAATTGATGTAATTGCAGCTTTAATTACAATGGGTGGAACCCTGGAAGATTTAAAGGGGCTTGAACTGTGCTATGCGCCGTTATTCAGTACTGCTAAAGATGTAATCAATTTTGCGTCTCTTGTAGGCCTTAACCTCTTAAACAACAAATACAGACAGGTGCGGGTTACCCAGGTTCGTGAACTGGTGGAAAGTGGTGCATTTATTGTTGATGTACGTGAAAAGCATGAATATGAACAGGGGCATCTGGTAACTGCTGTCAATATTCCGCTTAGCGAACTGAGAGAAAGAATGGATGAAATTCCGAAAGACAAACCTGTATATATGCATTGTCTTACAGGACAGAGAAGCTATAATGCAGTTCTGGCATTGCAGGGCCACGGTTATACTAGTATTTATAATATTTCCGGTTCTTTCTTGGGTATATGCGCTTATGAATATTTTCTTGACCAGGTTACCAACAGAAAAAAAATAGTTACTGCATATAAATTTGATTTGAAAAACTAAAGAGTGCGCTGAATGATGCACGACGCATTATTCAGTGTTTACAGATAAAAAGTGCCATGCTCGAGCAGTCGGAAGGCTCGAAGCAGATTGGGCAGGTGCTTCATTTGATGAACGACAGTACCGCAGAAGTAAAGACGGCATCGAATGAAATGTCCGAAGGCAATAAGGCGATCCTGGATGAAGTAAAACTCCTTCAGGATGCAACTTCAGCAATTAAGGAAAACGTGAGTCAGATGGCGGCAGGTACGAAGAGGATCAATGAAACAGGGACAGTTCTGACTGGCGTTACCGGCAGGATGAAAGAGTCAATTACGGAAATAGGCAGCCGGATAGATACGTTCAAGGTATGAAAAAAAACGAAAAGATACTTACCGGAGGAACTGTTGCTGCTATTTTACTGATATGGTTGGGAATAACCGGTTTAAAATGGGTTGACCCGAATCTGATACCTTCTCCACAGTCCGTTTTTGCTGCTTTTACTGCTATTCTGCAGAATGGATATAAAAATCATACGCTGCTTCAGCACCTCGGAGCCAGCCTCGGAAGATTAATGGCCGCTTTTTTCGGTGCGCTGATTGTTGCAGCCCCTCTCGGACTGGCAAGTGGCTTTAATTCTAAAATAAGGGCGATATGGGAACCGATTATCGAATTTTATCGTCCGTTACCTCCGTTGGCCTATTATACAATTCTTGTTTTATGGCTTGGTATTGGAAATGAATCAAAAATAGCCCTTTTATTTCTTGCCTGTTTTGCTCCGATTTATGTTTCCTGTGTATCCGCGGTAATCAGGATTAATGAAGATTATATCAATAGTGCATATACAATTGGTGCAAACCGGCAGCAGGTCTTTTTCCATGTTGTTGTTCCTGCCTGTCTGCCGGATCTGTTTACAGGGCTGAGAACAGCTCTGGGGGTCGGTTACACCACGCTTGTTTCGGCAGAAATGGTTGCGGCTACATCAGGTATCGGCTGGATGGTACTGGATGCAAGCCGTTATTTAAGAAGCGATATTGTCTTTTTAGGAATCATTATTATGGGAATTACCGGGATTCTTCTGGATCGGGGAATCCGCCTTCTTGAACATAAATTAGTCCCCTGGAAAGGAAAAGAATAAAATAGATATCCCCCTTGTACGTAGTTCTATCTTGTTATATATGTGTTAGAACACATGTTTATATGAATAAAATAGCATTTTACAAATGTATATGCAAGAACTATAATCGNNATCCGCGAATACGTAAGCAGCTCGGCACCTGTTTCTGTAATATACAGTTTTTTTGACAGCCGGTCGAACAGCCGGACGGAATAAGTCTGTTCAATCAAAGCAATGACATGGCTTACCGTAGGCTGTGAAATATGCAGTGTATCAGCTGCATCGGTAATTCTGCCTTTTTCTGCAACACATACGAAAATTTCAAGGTCTCTGAGTGTAATCATTATATCCCTGTATATATGTGTTATAACACATGTTTATATGAATAAAATAGCATTTTACAAATGTATATGCAAGAACTATAATCGCAGATATATCCACACGGTAAACCGTCTGCACGTGCCGGCAGTCCGTTTAATAACATTGGGGGTACTATGAAGCATTCAAAAACATGTTTTTTGAACGCAGCGGAACTGGATGTTCTGTTCGGTCTGCTTGAGGAAAAATATGCTGTATTCGCACCTGTGAGAGTTCCATCCGGCGGCAGATACGCTTTGCAGGATTCTATCCTGTATCGTCCTGTCCATTCCCTCCGGGATATAGAGGTCCATGAACCGTCTACGTTTTCATTGAAAGCGGTACTGAAACCTGTTACTAAAACTATGTTTTATTTCACG
>DCFS01000035.1 GCA_002319875.1 Treponema sp. UBA1798
ACCGATATCATGCCCTCATGCCGTGCAATCTATTTCAGCGGATATGAACAAAACGGCTCTTTTCTCCTTACGGGAGACAGAAAATACCCTGCGGACGGAAAAACTGCGGCAGAAACTTTTTATTTTCTTTTCTCAGCTGCCGGAAGTGACGGAAGTAAAACACTTTATACCGTAACCCCTGCACTCTCGCAGAATCCGGTAAACAAAAATTCTCCTATGTACCTTCTGACACATAAATCCGGCCTGCGCGCTTCAAAAACCGGGAACCTTATAACAATGCATATCAACGACGATAGTCTCAAAACAGATCTGCTCCTTGATATCGGTAATAAAACCACTTCACAGGAAAAATAATATATGCTGTTCGACGAAGCACTGCGGCAAACAGGTTTCCCTGAACCGGAAGTCCGGTTCCTTGTAGAAAAAATGGAATTATATATAAGGGAACTTCAGCTTTTCAATACCGCGTATAATCTTGTAAATACGGATAACCGCGACGAAATAATAATACGCCATATTCTGGACAGTCTGGCAGCTGCTCCCTATATACGGAAACTGACAGAAAGCAGAATAGAACGCGGATCTGCAGAACCCGTCGTAATTGGCGACATCGGTTCCGGTGGAGGTCTGCCGGGTATTCCGCTTGCAGCAGCTTTTCCTCATTTTCATTTCATACTGGTAGAACGAATGAGCAAACGCTGCGCATTTCTCGAAAACTGTTCTGCAATTCTCGGATTGAAAAACATACAGGTAGCAAATCTCGAAGCAGAACACGTTGAGCACGGGCTCTTTGATATCTGTGTCTTCAGGGCATTCCGCCCGCTCGATAAAACCATGATAAAAACGCTTACTGCGATGCTGAAACCGGACGGCATCCTGATGGCTTATAAAGCAAAAAGAGAGAAAATACAGGAGGAGATGAAAGCGATTACAGAGTACATACACTCCTACGATATCATACCGCTGACAGTACCATTCCTGACAGACACAGCCAACGACAGCCGGGAGCGGAATCTTGTAATTGTACAGAAAACAGCAGTTACAGATATACGCTGAACATATTCCGGAACTTTAAAAGCAATGCAGACTCAGTTAACCGTATCAACTTTTTTCAACAGTTTTATCAGCTGATCTTTTTCCAGCAGATCGATCGGACGGCCCTCTGTATAATGATGCGCCTCTTCACTAAAAGCACCTGCGGTAAAACAGACACCCCGGTCAGATTTCGTATCCCTCACCCTCACATGGAAATCCCTTATATACAGTTCCCCGGTAGATCCTGTCGTGCGGTAAAAACGGAACAGTTCCGTATCTTCCCATTTATTTGCTTCTACATTACACAGAATTTCACTGCTTTCCTGGTTAACCGATATGTCGAGAACCTTTACAAACGACGTAGGGAAATAGGCGACCACAATTTTCCGGCACAAAGCGACAAAATCACTCGTACCTGAATTCAGATAAATCCGGAGGTTTGCATTCTGGTTCAATTCCTGATATCTTGAAATCAGAACAGGAACATCTTTATAATTCGGGAGCATGGCCTGTATCTGTTTGAGATTCTCAAGACCTTTTCCCATATTATTCATTGCAAAATAGGCAGAAGCAAGCTGATAACGCAATTCTACGGTAGTTTCCCTGGACACATTCTGAAGTTTTACGCCAATTTCAAAATCCTGCAGCGCTTTTTCATACATTTTGTTATTAATGTGGATCTTTCCGGCGATCAGACATGACTGCGGTCCGAATTCAGGATCCGGACGCAGATGCATAAAAACTTTCATGGCTTTGTCGCCCAATCCGCTCTGATACATTGCATCGGCAAGATTAAAAAGGAGATCCTTTCTGTCCGGATGTTCGTCAAGCGATTTTCGCAGGAACTTCAGGCTGTCCATAAACTTTCCGCCCTTATACAGCGAAGTTCCCAGCGGCCCATACACTTCCGAGGCTTCCGGATTTATAGCCAGAGCCTTACGCAGGCAGGGAATAGCTTTTTCATAATCATTATTCAGATAACATGCCAGACCAAGATTATAACAGACATCGTACTCATCAGGACGTAACTGGTAAGCGGAAGAAAGACCGCGGAATGCATCGGGTATCTTATTCAGTTTTATCGCACAGATTCCCTGCCGCAGGGATACCTGAAATTCATTTATTTCAGGATGAATTTTTACGATATCAAACAGAGTATTATAAAGAGGATACGCCTTTTCCCAGTTATGTTCACAAAAATAAAAATCAGACAATTCGGAAAGCGCCGAAGCGTTATGAGGATCCTGTTTCAGTTTTCTTGTCGCATCCCGCACCAGCCGGGTTGCATTTTTTCTGTTATCAGTCTTCTTTTTTCCGGAAGCTTTACGTCCTGCCAGAAGCGTAAGCAGTGCCGCAAAAATCGCAACAAAAAATATGGCTATGATAACAGGGAAAATACTATCCATTCGTTTTTGTAAAAACCTCTTTCATACCATTCTTATATATTCGATAAGACTGTCCGTATCCTCTTTTTTCGTAGCCCAGCTTGTACAAAACCGGACTGCATCACGGGCAGAATCCACCGGAGCCCATGTTTCAAATGCAAACTTTTCAGCCAGCCTCTTCTGCTGATCTTTCGCAAGAACAGGGAACTGCTGATTTGTAAACGACTCATACATAAGCGGGGTTCCCTTCCCCTTAAAAGCGTCCCGGATCCGGTATGCCTGTTCATTTGCGCTGCGGCAGATATCAGAATAGAGCAGATGCCCCTTTGCTGTTTCAGCAAGCAACGCAAGAAACTGTATTCCGAGCAGCCGGCCTTTCGCAAGCATGCCGCCGCACATCTTGATATTGTAACGGAAATCCTTTGCAAGCGTTTTATCGGTAATCACCACGGCCTCACCGAAAAGAGCCCCGCATTTTGTTCCGCCTATATAAAAAATATCGGCAAGTTCCGCTATATCATTCAGCGATAAATCATTCCCGTCCGCAGAAAGTCCATACCCCAGACGGGCGCCGTCGAGATACAGGGGAAGTCCGAGTTTCCGGCAGGTTGTACTGATATCCTTCAGTTCTTTCTTCGAATACAGTATGCCGTTTTCGCTCGGATGCGAAATATATACCATTCCGGGCTGTACGATATGTTCATGCGTTGCATCGTTCCAGTGTTCATCATATGCGGATTGAATCAGACGGGCAGTTATTTTACTGTCCCGGATCGCCGAAGATTCTTCCTGCGGAATTTTTCCGCAGCCCATCCGGCGTGCAAGCATTTCATCAAGGACAAGCACTTTATGGCCGGAATGTTCTATTGCTCCCGTTTCATGATGGGCAATATGCGAAGAGGGAGCTGCAAGTACTCCCTGATAAGGGCGCAGGACAGACTGAATGACTGTCGCATTTGTCTGGGTACCCCCCACCAGAAAATGGATATCCGCATCGGGTTTTCCGCACAGTTCCCGGATGCGCTCCCGTGCCTGAGCGCAGTACCGGTCTGAGCCATATCCCGGTGTCTGATCATAATTAGTTTTTTCAAGCAGCTGAAGTATTTCAGGCCGGCAGCCTTCACCGTAATCACATTCAAACCGAATCATACCGTACCTCCGGCTTTCGGACAAAGCTCGTTAAGCAGAAGCTGCATTCTTGAAAGAGCTATCTTTATTTTTGCTATATCCGTTGCATAACAACACCGGATAAAACCCTCGCCGCCGGCACCGAATACACTTCCGGGAACAACGGCTACCTGATGCTTTCTGATAAGCTCTGTGGCAAATTCTTCACTCGTAAGACCTGTCGGACGGATATCAGGGAAAATATAAAAGGCCCCTTCCGGTTCTGCGGCAGGCAGCCCCATATCACAGAAAGCCTTATACATAAAATTACGCCGCTGCTGATAACTCAGACGCATCTTTTCAACTTCATTCCAGCCGTTCCGGAGACCTTCCGCAGCAGCATACTGGCTCATGATCGGAGCACATATTGTGGAATACTGATGCAGTTTAAATACCTGTTCCATAAGTTCTGCATTACAGGCGACGTAGCCGATACGCCAGCCCGTCATGGCAAATGCTTTAGAAAATCCGTTAAGTATGACCGCATAATCTTTCATACCCGGAAAACTTCCGATGGAAACATGCTTGCGCCCGTCATA
>DCFS01000326.1 GCA_002319875.1 Treponema sp. UBA1798
CACCACGCCGGCCAGGTATTTTCGCGCCAGCAGCTGATTAACGCAGTAAAGGGAGACTCATACCCCGTTACGGAACGTTCCGTAGATGTCCAGATTCTGAGCATCCGGCGGAAGATCGGCGATACGGCGTCTTCCGTACATAGTACGGGCAATGATGAGGAACGTCCGGTTATTGAAACTATCCGCGGTGTCGGTTACCGCTTCTGTGAAGAATAGTACCGGCGCATCTCTGAAAAATTACGCCATACGGCAGTGAAAATCTGGTTTGTATTTTACAGGAGCTGGCATGATTAAAAAGCGGTATTCCCTGCGGATCTGGGTTTTTCTTTTTCTGATAAACGGACTGGTGCTCAGTACCGGTTTTTCCGTGCTGATCCGGCAAAATCTTGTATCTCTCAGAACTACCGCACAGAACCAGACGGAACAGAATCTCCGCACGTTTGCACATTCTCTGCGTGTTCTTTTTCCGTCACCCCCTGTTGATATAGATGCGTTTGTAAAGTCCATCGCAAACCGTGATCCCGGTTTCCGTATTACGGTAGTAGCTTCTGACGGTACGGTAATCGGTGATTCCGATGCACCGGATATAACAAAACTCGAAAACCATGCTCACCGGCCGGAAATAAAAGCTGCACTTCAGGGATCAGAAGGAAAAGATATACATCGCAGCAGTGTAAACATAAAGGATGTCATGTATTACGCAGTGCCGCTGGACTATGGCGGCGAACATATGGCGCTCCGTCTTTCCATGCCGGTTGATACCAGCGTCTATTTTTCATCATCGGTGCGGAACGGCATGCTGTTTTCATGTATCTGCGTTTTTGTTTTTGTTCTGTTTGTATCATTTCTTGTGTCTGCGCATATTGTTAAGCAGATTACGAGTCTGCAAAAGGCTTCCGAACAATACCGTAACGGTAATTTCAGTTACCGCCCGTATATACAGTCTCCTCGTGAACTGGAAGAACTTGGCGAATCGATCGAAACCATGGCACAGACCATTGAGAAAAATATGCTCAATATCACCGGACAAAGAGATGAATTCCAGGCGGTATTCAGTGGAATTACGGAAGCACTTATAGTCTTTGATAGTAACATGGTTGTTCTGGAGTATAACGGCATCGTTTCCCGCCTGTTCGATTATTATGCAGAATTGAAAGCGGGAAAAAATCCTGAAACGCTTGCCCAGGTTGTACAGAATTCGGAAATACTGAAACTTGCTGATGAAGCGGTTCATTCAGACTGCACCGGAAAAGAAATCGAAGCGAAACTTCATCCGCATATCGGAGACCGGGATGTGCTTGTGCGCTGTACCGAAATCAAGAGCCGGGGGTTGCAAAAACGTTTCCTGCTGGTGCTTACCGATATTACACGTCTTAAAAAACTTGAACAGATACGCACGGATTTTGTGGCTAACGTTTCCCACGAATTGAAAACACCGGTTACGTCTATAAAGGGTTTTACTGAAACACTGCTGGACGGCGCCCTGGACGACAGAGAGACAGCGTTTCATTTTCTCGAAATAATGGATGCGCAGAGCGGGCGTCTTATCAATATAATTGAAGATCTGCTTACGCTTTCCCGTCTGGAACAGGAAAACAGGCCGCCCGAAACTGCACTTGCAAATCTGGCAGATGTTGTCCGTCAGGTTTGCCGGAGTTTTGAAAAGGATGCTGAAAAGAAGAGAATACGCATATCATTTAAGGAACCGTCTTTACCGGAGAAAGAAGTTTCCCGGTTTACTGCGGATGTTAATGCCGGCCTGATTTCACAGGCTGTTGGAAATATCATTGATAACGCCGTCAAATACTGTCCCGATGGTTCCGTAATAGACTGTCTTATAGAAAGAAATGAAACACAGAGTAAACCGGTTGCAAATATCGTTATCGAAGACAATGGAACGGGAATTCCTGTGATATACCGCGACCGTATTTTTGAGCGTTTTTTCCGGGTAGACAAAGGCCGCAGCCGTGAGCAGGGCGGAACAGGGCTGGGACTTTCAATAACGGCGCATATAATAAAACTCCACGGAGGAACTGTCCGGGAAACAGAAAGAACGGACGGCAAGCCGGGCGCCAGGTTCGAGATTATACTGCCTTTAATTTGAACATCCCTTTTTCCTGTCAGCCGACTTTATTCGTGCGGCTGGCTTGAAGATTCGTGCGGGGCGGGCGTTGATCCCAGAGCCTGTATATATTTTTCTATGAGAGTATTTACCTGGGTTATCGTACGGTCGTCGCTTGGTAGTGCAAACAGACTGCCTGCACCGCTTTCAGGATTCTGTCGTATCGTTTCTTTCCTTTCTGCAAGGTAGGAATCAAGCATTTGTAATACCGCGTTACAAAACCATACGGCAGCAGGGCCGAAGGCAATTGCCCCTATTTTGCCGGCTGCTGAAAGACTTTGCAGAATTTTTATGGTCCCTGCAATCATTTTTTCTTTTTCGCTGTTCAGTATTACCATTGCTTCATACGTAAAATATTTTTCTGACTGAAGGAATATATAAATTTGAAACAGGGGTTCCCGTTCATATATCTTAAAGTAACGGTTTACCACCCCTTTCAAAACTGTGTCTGCACTGTATTTTGCCGCTACGGAGTCTGTATCCGGCGGAGCAAATGTTACTTTCGATATATATTGTCTGCTGTATGCAAGTGTTGCAGAAATAATTTCAGTGCGGTTTTCAAAGTGGTTGTAAAGAGAAGCCTTTTTTATATTGAGCGTTCCGGCAATATCGGCAAGAGAAGTACCACCGGTACTTTTGTCGAATGCGGAAGACAGAAGCGATTCAATTATTTTTTCACGTGTTATTTTTTTACCTGGCATATATCATACTCATTGCAGTCGGTTTCAGATTCTCCGGATCAGAGTGTTCTGCAAAAAATCGTCCTGTTTTTGCAGAACACTCTATTACTTTATCGGTTTGTTTTATGTTGCCCTGTAGCGCATCCGATGGCATAAATTTGTGCATTTGTTGATTTTACACAACGTTCGGTATATACTTTCCCTGCATTTTTACCTTTTTATGTACAGGAATGATAATGGAACAGACATTACCAAAAATGGTCAGGCATATTGCCGGACAATATCCGGATACGGCAGCCCAGTATTTCCGTAACGGTGCCGGGGAATTTGATCCGGTTTCCTACAGGGATTTTTTTACTATTGCACTGAATTTCGGCGGTGGCCTTCTGTCTTTGGGAATAAAACGGGGAGACAGGATAGGCTTTATATCAGATAACAGGAAGGAATGGCAGCAGGCTGATATGGGAGTGCTTATCATAGGTGCTGTCGATGTTCCCCGCGGTTGCGATGCTACTATCGGAGATCTGCAGTATATTCTTTCATTTGCCGGCTGTGAAACGGTTATTGCAGAAAATTCATCGCAGATAAAAAAAATACTTTCAATAAAAGATGCGCTCCCTGATCTGAAACGGATTATTTATTTTGCACCTCCGGTTTTATCTGAAACAGAACAGGCTTCTTCCCTTTCTGTTACACTGTATGCGTTTGCGGATATCCTTGAACAGGGAAAGTCTTTCCGGGAAAAAAATGAAGGCGTTGTTGAAGCCGAACTGGAAAAGGGAAAGCATGATGATGTCGTCGGAATTATTTTTACATCAGGGACAACCGGAATACCGAAAGGAGTCATGCTGACACATGGGAATTTTCTTACCCAGCTGGATGAACTTCAGGAGCGGATTTATCTTAATCCCGGAGAACGGGCGCTGTGTGTGCTACCCGTATGGCATGTATTTGAACGTTTGTGTGAATATGTTATTCTTATTCAGGCTGCGGCAATCTGCTATTCACGCCCCGTTGCCAGT
>DCFS01000322.1:0-786 GCA_002319875.1 Treponema sp. UBA1798
ATTAAACGGAACGTTATGCGTCTTTCGCTGCTTAAGTCGGCGGAATATCCCGATCCTGACGCCGACGAAGGGTTGCAGCAGTTTACGTATTCGCTGTTCGTTCACGAAAAAGAATGGTATGACGCGGGAATCGTGCAGACTGCGTGGAATCTTAATGATCCGCTGACGGCTGTGCAAGGTTCCGTCAGGGAAGAGTACAGAACTATGCTGACAATGCGTTCGGACTATGTGGCTCTTGATGCGTTCAAAAAAACCGAAGACGGGAACCGTATTTTACTGCGATTCCATGAATTTGCCGGCGGTACGTCAGAACTTGACTGTACGGTGAACGCAGCGGCTGCCTGCTGGTATGAAGCAGACTTGATGGAAAATGCGGTTGGAGAAAAACATCCGGGCGGACACATTACGGCACAGCTGCATCCGTTTGAACTATATACGGTAATTCTTGAAATGAAGTAATGAGGCAGTACCCTGCGGCGGTATTTCCTTAACAGACTGAGCCGCCTGGAAAAGTCTGTTACTTTTCCAGACGGCTTTTAAATTACCGTCATAAGTTACTGTTTTAGAGCAGCGATTGCAGAAGTTCGTCTGACTTTTGCAATCGCCTCAGATTATGTATATTTTATTTTGCGAACCGACTGTTCCAGTCCCAGTCGAATTTTATGATGAAATCACTGTTTGCATCTTTTTCGTACCGGTTAAGTTCCGTTGAATATGTCTGCACATGAATCTCTCCTTTTGCAAGATCAAATTCCATAAGCCGCATCCAGCCGTCTCCTTCGCGCA
>DCFS01000322.1:1153-2209 GCA_002319875.1 Treponema sp. UBA1798
CTCCGTTCCAGTTGTGGCCGCATAACACAAGAAAAATCTGTTTGTTTTTTGTTATCAGTTTTTCCCACAGCTGCTGCGGTGTGTTGCGGTTCATACCTTTCCGGTATGCATCTTCAAGACGGAATGCTGTTCCCGGCGCCGTGCTGTCGTATGCATATGAGATGTATTCATGCGTTACAAGAATGACCGGAATATTTTTGTGTGCATCAAGTACTTTTTGTGCCCACGCAATGCTTTCGTCCGACGGTTCAAGTTCAAGACCCAGAAAGAGGAATGTCTGTCCGCCTCCGGTAAAAGTAGACCATGAATTCAACCCGTTGTCGAATGATCCGCAGTACCATTCTTTTCCGGCAAAATGTCTGCTGCCCGGTCCAAAATACGTGTTGTACAGAGAGCTGCCGTCGACACGGGTCTGCTTGTCTGTCTGGTCGTTCCAGGCTTTGTCATAATCGTGATTACCGGGAACGATTCCGTAAGGAACAGTGTCGTCAAGTATAGACATGGCCTTGTCTGCAACTTCCCATTCTGACCGCTGTGTTCCCTGATTCTGTACAAGATCACCAAGATGTATTGCAAATACAACCGGTCCGCCGTTTTTTACTGAATTTGCCGCAATGTATTTCATCTGCCGGTAATAAATGTCTGCCTGATCGATGGCGAACGGCGGGGTCGAGGTCGTCTGATACCGGTAGTCGCAGTAATTCTGCGTATCGGGAATTACTGCAAGAGTGAACGCCTGGGCTGACAGAGCTGCAGCTATGCCGATAAAGGCAAGTGCACAGGAAATAATTTGTTTTAGTTTCATATACCCTCCAAAAGTGTACGGACAGCGTAAGCCTGCTGAATAATGATTTGATTCAGGACGGGTTAAATAAATATTAGGAAAAACAGCTGTAAAGATGTTTTTAAATTATTTCATTATTAACCATGTTCTCACAATATGCTTATAGAATATTTTCTATAAAAAAGCGGCAGCGTGTATCTGTGCTCATCTGAACGTACTATTTCTACGGAAATATACAATTGTTTTCTATTTGTGCGGAGGGTTTAATACCC
>DCFS01000322.1:2524-16312 GCA_002319875.1 Treponema sp. UBA1798
TAGAGAACAATATACCCCGCTGCTTGCGGAGGGGTTATTGATTTTATACGGGAGGAATCGTTTCAACATATTTTTCTTGCGTACCGCCGGATTTCAACGTAAAATAATAATTGCCCCGGATTATTCCCAGAGGTGAATTATGAACAAATATGTTTTGTCCGCTGCTTTTATTGCGCTGGTGCTGACAGGGTGTGCCAATCAACCTGGAAGTACATCCACAGATAAATATACCGGCACGAGGACGATCGGTCACGGGGCTGTTGAAGAATACGGCAGTCTTACTGCTTCCGACATCAGTGCCGCCGTGAATTTAAAAACGTATTTTGAACATGCCTCTGTCGGAAGAAATATACTCAACGGGGTTCAGAAGCTGATTGCCGGCGGGCTCAGCCTTAAAAGAGGTACGTGGAAGGACTGGGCTCCGGTAGATGCGGCCGGAAATCCTGCGTATTATACCGAAGGCAATGATGGTTCTGCATATGTGTGGGATGTAAGCTCCATGGACGCAACTAAATCTGCCGTAATTAAGGCATGGTTTGCGGCAAATACCGGTTTGTATGACAATGCACGGGGGAATCCGTCTGCGGCAGAGAAAATGAATTATTTTCGTGCGGCTGTCGATACGTATGATATCGGTGCTGCTGCCGACGTTGCAGTCATGAAATTCTGCTGGATTGATCCTGATGCAAGTCTTTCCGATTATGAAGAGATGATGAGCAGCCTTCAGACGGCGTATCCGGATCTTGTGCTTGTGTACTGCACGATTCCTCTTACAAACGCGGTGGATGATAATACTGCATCACGTAATACTTTTAATAATGCGCTGCGAATTTACTGTAGTACAAATAATTTTTGGCTGTTCGACATTGCAGATATAGAAAGTCACGAGCCGGACGGGACTGCGTATACCAGTTCATCCGGCGCTGAGCTGGAGTGGCCTGATTATTCTCATGATACCGGACATATTAATGCGGGCGACTATGACCTGCGGCCGTCAAAAGCGTTTATTACGTTGCTTGCGCGCATAGGCAAAGCAATCTGATTTTGTTCCTCTGAAGGGTACCGATAAGCTGCTTGACGGAACCTTTCTGAAATATGACGCAGATCTGTAAGGTTATTCTTCCCACTCAATTCCGTTTGCCCTGCATTCTCCGGCAACACGTTTTTTATTTTCCGTGCTGCCGTCAACCGCCGCAGTATACGCGCTTTTAACGACGACGCGGGCGTCCGGGTACCGTTTCTTCGTCAGTTTTGCCGTTTCAAGGACGCAGTAATCAAGCGCGATTCCGGTAATATCGAACCTGCCGGTATTGTCTGCCGTAACTGACGCTCCGTATTCTTCGGTATGAGGGTCCGTTCCTTTATGTACGACGCGCACGGTAACAAGGTCACCGCGCTGCAGAACTGAACCAACTGCACTGCCGATATCTTCCTGCAGCTGTGCACCGTACGTGTGCTGCACGCAGTGTTCCGGCCACATTCCGCCGCGGGGGTTAAACGAGCAGTGGTCGGCAGGATGGTAGTCTTCGGTTACGACGATGGTGTCGTAATGGCTTTCTTTCAGCAGCCTGCTGATATTGCCGCACGTCTGTTTTCCGCCTGCAACTGCAAGTGCGCCGCCTTCAATAAAGTCATTCTGACAATCAACAATAATAAGGCATGTTTTCATGACAATAAGTATAGCGGTGTTTATCCGTAAAGAAAATATATAAAATGAATGTTCCCCGCTCAGCAGCTGGCGCTTGAATACCTCCTTAATGCCCGTTTCCATATAAAAAAAGCGATTCCAAAAAACAGCGGAATTGCAGCAAGTGAATACAGTATGTACGGGAGCGGAAGAATTTTATAAACAAACATCGGTGCGAAGTTCGTAATAATAAAAACCGGAATAATAAACACGCCTGCAAGCTGCACTGTGCGGTTGTAGATTGTCATAGGCATATTATTGAAGTCCCACAGAGCCCAGATGCCGTCCATGAGAGAATCAGATTTTATTGTCCAGAATGAAATAAGAACAGGAATGAGAAGTACAGGATATGTTAATATGCATCCGATAACGGTAAAAAACAGATAGCCAAGAATGTTCCAAACGGTAAGCGGAACACCGCATCTGACCCATGAAGTTACGATCATGATAATGCCTGCTGCATAATTTGGTATGCCAAGTCCCAGATCAAATTTTCGGAATGAAATCATGAACAGGGAATTAACCGGTTTTGTTAAATACATATCAAGATCTGCCATGCGCACATATTCGGGGATCGATACGATATTCGGATAATATACGGAATCCATTATTCCCGTGATCAAGGTGTACGACCCTATGAACATGAGCATCTGGTCGGGGGTGAGCCCGTTTATAGTGAGACCTGCGGTAAAAAGTACGATAACGTACAGCGATTTAGCGAATACAAATGCAAGTTCGGTGCACATCGCGATGATGAAATTCGTTTTGAATTCCATCTGCGCAATCAGACTGTTTTTTACAAAATGACCGTATAATTTCAAGTAATTCATATCAGCCTCCGACGGCGGAATAATTTTTCATTCCGGCTTTCCAGATACGTTCTCCGATCACCCAGCATGCTGCAATCCAGAATACCTGGATCGCAATTCCATACAGGATCTGTACCGTGTGAGCCGTTCCACAGAGAATGGAGACGGAAAAATAATTGGTATATGAAAAAGGAAGTATTTTGAAAAATATCTGCAGATAATGCGGAAAAATGTCGAGCGGGAAAATTCCGCCGCTCATAATATTTCCAACGAGCGAAATAATGAAAAGAACGCCGGAAGACTCCCTCATCCAGAAACCAATGCCGCTTACTGCATAAAAAATTGAAAAGTTCAATACGACGGCAAGGCAGACAACCGGTAAAAAAATTATAAACCGGGTCATATTCACGGAATGGTATGCGATGTATCCTCCCGCTGTGTAAATAATAAGCAGCAGCAGCAGGGAACAGAGAATAAGGCTCGCTTTTTCGCCCAGAAATTCAGAAAAACGGTATAGTTTGTAATTAACCGGCCGTACAATATATTTTGCAAGCCCGCCGTTTTTGATATCTTCGTTTATTTCGTACGCGAAACCCGGAGAGATTATTTTTGCAAGCAGACATGCAAAGCACGCATACATGATCATTTGCGCAAAGGTGTAACCGTAGAGCGTTCCGCCGGCCGCAGATGCGTACATTCCTTTCCAGAGGAAGACCTGTATAAGGAGCGGGAAAAAAACACTTGTAAGACCAAAGTAAAAATCAGCACGGTACTGGAACGCTTTCATCAGTCCGAGTTTGAACACCTGCTTATATGCTTCCATTTGCGGCACTTCCTGAGGTGTACAGTGTTTCAAGGCTCTCTTCCAGCGGAATGTCTTCTACTGAAAAATCTTTAATGTCATACGTGTTCAGCAGACTGCTCACGAGAGAATTCGTTTTGTCCTTGTCAACTTCAAGAACCGTCGTCCCGTTTTCAGAGGAACGTATCTTCCAGTACGTGGAAGAATTCACTGTATCAAGCGTCTGTATCTTAATAATCTTTTTATTTGCGAGTCTGCTGTTTATTGCGTCGATTGCTCCGTCGTAGACAATGTTCCCGTGATTGATAACGATTGTCCGCCTGCATAAAGATTCAATGTCTTCAAGATAATGACTTGTAAGCATCATCGTAATATTTTCCTGCTGATTGTAATACCTGAGAAATTCACGGATGTTTTTCTGCGCAAAAATATCAAGTCCGATTGTGGGCTCGTCAAGAAACAGCACTTTTGGCTTGTGCAGCAGCGCGGCTGCAAGTTCCATTTTCATGCGTTCGCCGAGTGAAAGATTCCGTACCTGCACGCCGAGCAATTGTTTAATGTCGAGCAGGCTGGTCAGTTCATCGAGCGTTTTTTTGTACTGGGAGTCATCAATGTTGTAAATGCATTTGTTCAGGAAAAGCGATTCGTTTGCAGGAAGATCCCACCATAATTGATTTTTTTGTCCAAGCACAATGGAAATCTGCCGCTTGAAGTCATTTTTTCCGTCCCATGGGGTGAACCCCAGAATGCTGGCAGAACCCGCGGTCGGATACATAATTCCTGAAAGCATTTTGAGGGTTGTTGTTTTTCCGGCTCCGTTCGGTCCCAGAAAACCGACAATTTCTCCTGTCTCAATTTCAAATGAAATCTTATTTACGGCAGTTTTTGTTTCTGATGTTCCGCCGAAAAAGTTTTTGAGTGATCCCCGGAGACCGAGTTCTTTTTTTTTGTAAACGAATGATTTTTCAAGTTGTGTCACTTTTATCATAAAAGCAGTTCCTTTTCAATGAGGGAGAGTATAGCACATAGTAAACATCTAAATATAGGTTTTCTATCGTCGCTTTTTTACGTCAGATTTTGTACCCACTTATATTTTTTATAATGAATCAGTACGGCGGGAAGTTTTATTATTTCATCCATATTTATTATGGCGAAAACGGCAACTATCGGCCAGTGCAGGATGAACGCAGCTGTGAATCCCAGAGGAACGGTAACAAGCCACATAGTGATACTGTCGCAGATAAGTCCGAATTTTGAATCCCCTCCTGCACAGAATATTCCTGCAACAAGTGCTGAATTAACAGATTTACCAACCATGTAACAGGCACAGAGAATGCTCATCCATTTGAAATAACCTTGAGCCTGCATACTTAGTTTTGTTACCTGTATTATCAGTGGTGAAACGACAGGCAGAATCAGTCCTGTTATAACACCGCTGATAACAGAAAGCCGCAGAAGCGTATCTCCGTCCTTTCGTGCAAGTCCAAGGTCTTTATGTCCCAGTTCGTTCCCGATAATAATTCCGCCGCCGTTTCCTATGCCTATGCAGAAACAGACAACCAGATTTTTAACAATATTTACCAGTGAATTTGCCGCGACAGCATCAGAGCCCAGATGTCCCATGATTACTGAATACATGGTGAAGCCGCAGCCCCACACCAGCTCATTGCCAAGAACCGGCGCTGTGTACCGCCAGAAACCGTTGGTTAGATTTTTATCATTCCGGAAGATATACATAAACCGTAACCGGATCCTGTCCTTTCCGAGCGATTCACTGAATGCCCAGAGCAGTTCAACACATCTGCAGAGTACCGTTGCAAATGCAGCTCCCGCGATTCCCATTGCAGTGAAACCTGCAAGCCCGAAAATGAATACCGCATTGAACAGAATATTCAGTACAACTGCGGTCGAACTTATGACCATGCTTCTGAACGCTTTCCCGCTGTTTTTCATCGCACACAGATAGACCTGCGAGATTCCTGAAAGAAGACAGGATACTCCGACAATCCGCAGATATGATGAACCGAACCGTATGAGCACGTCATCCGTGGTAAACATACGCATAAGTGCCTGCGGAAAGAAACTGGATGCAATGAAAAAGATTACCGATATGATTCCTGAAATAAGCATAACGTGTGCAGTGATTTTTTCAACGGCGCATTTATTCCCGTTTCCCCAGTATTGCGCAACAAGTATTGTCATACCTATGGTAAGCGCTGAAAGAAACAGGCTGTGCACGAACGTTACCTGCGCTGCAAGCGAAACTGCAGACAGCATGTCCTGGCTGAGTTTTCCGAGCATTACTGCGTCAGCTGCGCTTACCAGAGAAATCATTAAATTCTGAAACGCAATCGGCAGCACAAGAACTATGAGCTTTTTATAAAAGGCTTTCATTCTTCTTTCCGTCTGTCATACTCTGGATAACGTTCCATGATTCTTCGTCAAATTCACGATTCTTGTAGTAATATTTTTTATCTGCGTCGGTTATTGTCCGTATAACTTTGCATGCATTTCCTGCAGCGATAGAGTTCGCCGGAATATCTTTTGTTACAACGCTTCCGGCTCCTATGACTGCGTTATCTCCTATGGTGACTCCGGGACAAATGACTGCATTACCGCCGATCCACACATTATTGCCGATCGTGACGGGGATCCCGTATTCGTATTTTGAATTGCGGGATACGGGATGAACGGGATGACCTGCTGTGTAGATGGCAACATTCGGTGCTATCTGGACGTTGTCACCGATTGTAACCTGTGCAACATCAAGTATGATGCAGTTATAATTGATAAACAGATTTTTTCCTGTTTTTATGTGAAAACCGTAATCGCAGTGGAACGGCGGATTGATGAAGATTCCTTCTGCGCTGTCAGGAATAAGCCTTTTGATTATGCTGCCAAGCAGTTCAAAATCGGATGAATCGGCAGTATTCAGTTCCTGCACGATTTTGCGTGTCTGTATCTGCTGTGTAAAAACAGCATCATCAGAAATGTAGGGGAGACCAGCGTCTCTTCGTGTTATGTTATCCATACCAGGAGTATAGCCGCGGTTGAGCAGCATTCTCTATCACTTCAGGTGAAAACTATATAACAATCGGATATATAAATTCCGGAAATGACTTAAAACAGGGGATTTCCTGTTATAACTGTATATTATGCACCTGCCCGGTCTTGCCCCGTCATGCCTGTACAGCACCGTTATGGTGCAATCGCACGCAGAAGGAGATTCAGGGAATATTGGAAGAGTTCTGCTGTCGGCATAGGGTGATAAACACTTTTCTGCTTAGTATCGGCCGATAAATACCGTATAAAATCGGTAAGTACGGAGAGGAATGTAAACGAAGCTTTCTCCGGATCAAGATCCTGTCGCATAGAACCTTCCGCTACTCCGGCCCGCATTGATTCAATAATAATAGTATAATATTCCATGGTTCTGGTTTCAAACGTATTTTTCCATGTTCCGTTTTCTGTTGAATCCAGAATTGAAAAAGCCCGATTAACAAAAGTTGTTTCTACGGGATTCTTTTTGCAGGTAGAAAAAAAATCTTCACATGATTTTTGCAGCCACTCAAATGCGGTTATTGTTCTAGTACTCTTATCAGCAAGGCGGGAAAAATCTGTTTTTGAAAGCTGCCGGACGGCTACAGCAAACAGCAGCTCTTCCTTGGACGAAAAATACTGGTAAATAGTACGTTTTGTAAAACCCGCAGTACATGCAATTTCATCCATAGAAGAGGCTTCAAACCCTTTTTCCAGAAACAGACGTTCTGCTGTGTCAATAATGTTCGTTTCACGGGTTTTCCGTTCCTGTTCCCTTCTTACTGCTGTTTCCAAATTATGCTCCGTATTGTTGACAAGTATTATATTATAAAGTATACCATAGTATACTTAGTATACTCTAGTATATAAAGTATACTATATTATATTATAGGAGGTTTAATGACTAAAATCTACTACTTTTCAGGAAGGGGCAGATCTCTCTTCGTAGCGCGGGAATTGTCTTTACGGCTGAATGCCGGTGACCCGGTTCCGATGACAGGGAAACACCGCTCAGGACTGGTTATTCCTGGATCTGCCGGACGTGTTGGTTTTGTTTTTCCTGTTATTGACTTTGGGGTACCTGTCTCTGTCAGACACTATTTGTCCAGGTATCCGAAAGAACATGAACACCAATATGTTTTTGCCGTTGCCACAAATATGGGGATGCCGTGCGCTGCATTGACACAATTCAGAACACTTTTGCGCCGGCGGAATATGAATCTTGATGCCGCTTTCTCTGTTGAACAGGGGCCCCACGTAAATACCGATAGAACTGCCCTGCAGTCCCGTATAACCGGAATTGCGGAAATAATTGAGGCGGCGGGTACAGCAGACGAGCATCCCGGAAATTTTGCTGACAAAGTTTTTCTTACGGGAGCGGCTAATGCATTGGCGAGGGTGTTTATCGGAGCAGAAGACCGTAAATTTAGCGTCAACGGACAATGCAACGGATGCGGTATCTGTACACGGGTTTGTGCTGCCGGCAACATCGTTCTAAGAAATAATAAGCCTGTATGGCTTCATTTCTGCGATCAATGCGGTGCGTGTTTTTCCTGGTGTCCCCGGAAGGCAATAACAGGTACGTGTCTTGCAGCACGTGCAGGAGATTCTGAAGCAGAAATATCTGTTTCAGAAATGACGATTACAAATGGAGATGCAGAATGAGTAAATTTTTTTTTAGATTTGTTTTAGCAGTAATATGCCTGCTCTGTTTTTTTACCGGATATCTGGGATACCGGTATGGGGCAGTCAATTATTATTACGGGCTTCCGGATAACCCGGCGTTTACAGACGGCTTACGTATGCTTGACAGCAATTTCCGATTTTACAACGGACTATGGTTTGGAATTGGTTTTATGCTGATATGGATGATTCTGAATGCTGCAAAAAAAACAAATGTCATGTGGGGACTTTCTGCACTGTTTTTTCTGGGGGGTATAGGACGCATCGTGTCGGTTGTGACCTGCGGCAGACCTCCGCTGATGTATATGTTGTTTATTCCGATTGAAACAGGTTTTCCGCTGCTTGCACTCTGGCAGCGGCATATTTCCTTAAAGCTGTGAGCGGTGAAAAAATACTGCCGGACAGTGTTTGTAAGTGCAAATGGTATAAAAATCAGATATGAGCAGCGTTGCAAAGACTGAAAATGTAGTATTTACTAGTATGATAGTGTATTACAGGAGAAATATATGGTGAACCTGAGCGTTATGAAGGATGCTTCGGAAATTCTGCATTACAATAATCCTTTAGTTCCGTTGTATATCAGGAAGGCGAGAATATCCTCATATCCGCATCTTGCAGCACTCTGCCACTGGCACGATGATATTGAATATATAGGTATGCAGAAAGGAACAATGGCATATAATGTCAACGGTAAAAAAGTCCTGATACAGGAACACGACGGCCTTATTGTTAATTCTCGTCAGATGCACTACGGATATTCTGCTGACGGAACGGACAATGAGTTCTACTGTATTGTATTTAAACCGCAGCTGCTTACCTCCTGTCAGGAATTGCTTCATAAATATGTGGATCCCGTGACAGAACGTGTTTCGGTTCCGTATTATTATCTTTCCGCTGCTCGGAAGGAACAGCGGAAAATAATAGAATTGTTTAACCGGGTTTTTCTTCTGAACGAAACACAAAAACCCGGTTTTGAACTTGCCGTACTGAGCGAACTGCAGAGCTTCTGGGCTGACTGGTATAATTTGCTGCAGCCGGATTCCGGGTGCAGCAAAACAGAAATTGATAAGGATGTTGCAATTCAGAAATTGATGGTACGATTTGTGTATGATAAGTATATGTCCCGTATAACGCTCGATGATATTGCAGCCGCAGGTTCCGTCTGCAGAAGCAGCTGCTGCAGAATTTTCCGGCGGTATTTTAATAAAACACCGAATGATTTTCTTAATTCCTACCGCCTTGAAGTAAGCATGAATCTGCTGCTTGATGCAACGCTTTCCATAACGGATATTTCATATTCCTGCGGGTTCAACAGTCCCAGTTATTATACGGAAATATTTTCACAATACAAGGGGTGTACTCCGACGGAATTCAGGACACAGCGGACACGGCAGCGGAATTTTACGGCAGCCGGAAACCTGTAACAGATGTATATTTATTTTGCTGTATTGCCGCTGCTCTGAATGAGGCAGGCATTAATCCTGATACAATCCCGTCAGCACTGCGTTGCGCGCCGCTCGTCCAGTTGTCTGTCTTTCCGGGAAAGCAGGAACAATGCCGGATCAGAAGCTGCAGAACTAAAATAGTTCCCTCTGCAGCTCTTTTTGAAGTATAATTGATTTGTGAATACATTAGCTTTCTGGGTCCAGTTTTGTTCTGCACTCACAACTTTTTCTGCACTGGCTGTTCTGCTCCTTCTGTTTATACGCTCACGAAAACCTGCTGCAGTCCATGGTGTTTTCATGGAAGCTGTGTTTTTTTTACTTTGTATTTCGGCTTTAGCAGGTACCCTGGAGCAGTCAGGTATGCATATTCATCCGGTGCTGTATATAGTGTGCAACTGTATACTTTGTGTTTTTTTTACGCCTGTGCTTGCAGAATGTGTTTTTGATATTACCGGATACAGAGGACTGCCTGTTGTATCAGTTTTTCCGAGAATATATGGAATAATTTGTCTGATTGTCTATATGGTTTTTTTCCTGTCCGGACGTATGCCTTCCGGGGCGCTCATACTGAACATACTGGCGCTTTGGATACCTTCTGCAGCGGCTGTAGTATGGAGCCTGTTTCATTATAAAAAATTTTCTTCCGGTACATGGCAGAAAGGGAAGAAAATCGCCCTTCTGCTTGCCTCAGGAAACATAGCCTTTTTTATTGCCGGATTATACATTAAATTTTTTTCAGTCAGTATGCCGTATGTTTTTATACTTTCCTTTTCTGTACTTGTTCTGTTTGAGGTGTTTGTATCGTGCGCTTCGGTGCAATATCCCTGTACTGGTGACGCTGTAAATATTTCTGAATGGACGTCGTTATACGGATTATCGGAACGGGAGTCAGAAGTGTTGTGTAAAGTTCTTGCCGGCCGGAGCAACCGGGAAACGGCGGATGATCTGTATATTTCAGTTAAAACGGTAGAAACTCATATGAGCAGTATTTTTCGTAAAACAGGAACAAAAAACAGATTTGAGCTTTTTACAAAACTATCCCGCTGAATTATTCCTCTCAGGGTTTACCCCTGGATTCACTTATAACAGAAAATCCGGGTGAACCCGAATTTTCATCAGATTCGAATCAGTGTATCTTCTGCTGCGTTAGTCTTTCATGAAGGAGGATATTACAGCATGAAGATATGCGTAAACGCTATTCTGCGGATGATCTTCAGCAGAATATTTTTTATAGTCCCGGGATTTTATTTGTCGGGGGAAGAATATCCGCTGCCTGTACGTCAGTGGTCTTTACAGACCGGAGCCGGCTGGAATTACGGCGGATATAATGAATATGTCTATTCTGATTGTGTTCAAAAAGTGTCTGCGCCTGTCTGGAATATAGAAGCAGAATATTCAGGGGACAAAATACAACATCAGATATTTGCTTCGTTTTATTATGACAGACCTCATTCTGTATTGTCTGATACTGCCGTTCTGAACCAGGAGTATGATCCTCTTACCGGTTCTGCCTATTATACCGCGCTGAATACCCAGGTTACTTATTACCGGGGAGCGCTTTCATATCGTTTTCTGTACAGATTGTGGGGCACTCCCCGGTTTCCGGGGCTGGCAGGTGCACTTGTACGCAGCGATGTTTTTATACAGTTTGCACAGTATCCCGTTATTACCGTTGCCGCGTCGCTTTGCCCGGCTGTTGCACAGTGCTGGATTCCTGACCGCAGAAATATGGTAAGAATGACTCTTGCTTTTCCTGTCTTCGGCTGGGCCCTCAGACCTCCGTATTACAAGCCTGCATAATTATCAGGCTCTAATGGTCTGTACGGAATGGAAGCACCGGGTTGATTCACATCTGACGCTTGTGCTTGCCGGTGATTTGTACCTTTCCCGTTTTACGGAACCTGATGAACGGCGGACGATCGATTTTGTAACAAGAACCGGGGCGGCCTGGTATTTTTAAGGAGAGATCATGAAAAAAAATAATATACGGCACTTGCAAAAGTCAGACGGGTCCTGTTCCAAAGTTTTGAAGTACGCCGGCAATTTAAAAGCTCTATGCCGGTGTAACAGACTTTTTCACGCGGTCCATATAGTACTGATCAGTATATGTCTGTGTTTCTGTACGGTATCATGTTCTTTCCTTGGAGGAAACGAAGATGACTATACGCCCGGGCTGATTTTTGAACAGTTGTGGAATAATTATAATAAAACGTATGCACTCTTTGATGTCAAGGGAATTGACTGGAATGCGGTTCATGAGAAATACGCATCAAGTATTTCTGACACTATGTCATCCCGGAAATTGTTTGATGTATGCGCAGACATGCTCTGCGAACTTGACGACAGCCATGTTTATCTGCAGGCTCCGTTTGATTACTGCAATGCAGGGGGCAGATTCACTGCGGCAGAACCGTTTTCTTTGTCTCTGATACAGTCCCGGTATTTGGAAGATATTCATACAGCAGGAAACGGTATGTTTACTTACGGACATTTGAAGTCCGATCATTCGATCGGGTATGTGTACATCGCAGGGTTTTCATACGGCAGAACGACTCTTGAACAGCAGCAGGGCTGGGCTGAAGACATTGATACTGTTATTGCAGCGGTATCAGATACGGACAGTCTGATTCTTGATGTCAGAGGCAACAGGGGTGGTCTTGAAGGCAATGTGTCGTATATTGCAGGAAGATTCACCGGAAAAGCGGCGGTCTATGCTGTTACCCGTACTAAGAACGGTCCGTCACAGACAGACTTTTCAGGTTCTGTTGAACTGACTATTTCACCGCAGGGGGCTGTTCAATACTGCAAGCCTGTTGCGCTTATTACGAACAAACAGACAATCTCAGGTGGAGAATATTTTGTGCTTGCTCTCCGCTCGCAGTCAAATGTTATTCATACCGGCAGCAGAACGGCAGGCGCTTTTTCGCTTTCTCTGGAGCGGGTTCTGCCGAACGGCTGGCGGTATGCTGTTTCTGTTCAGAAGGTAACTGATGCTTCAGGTGTCTGCTATGAAGGTTCCGGAATAGCACCCGTTGCATCATATATGTGTGAAAATACAGAGGACGGGGTCGCATCAGGCACAGACGCGCAGCTGGAAAGAGCCGTATCATTTCTAAAGCAGTGATCATGGATATGCCGGATAACTATCCGGAGGGTACCGTTAGAAACAGGAAGTGAAGATGTTTTCACATATCCTGTAAATGATGTAAAACACTATAGTCCCGGACTTTGCCAGTTATTTCTGTATTCTGCCCGGATCCCAGATGACATGTTTCTGCGATCCGTAGATGCTTCTGTTTCTGTTCAGGACACGTGAAATTCCGCATACCAGAAAGAAAACAAACATATATTCATATCCGAAAACTTCGCATCCGAGCATTAACGGTGCAAGGAACGTATTTGTTCCTCCTGCAAATACAGCAACGTATCCGAGCGCTGCACAATAGGAGGGAGGCAGACCGAACGGGGCTCCCAGAACACAGCCAAGCAGCGATCCGATGACAAAGAGAGGCATAAGTTCTCCGCCCTGGAAACCGGCTGCAAGCGTAATGGTAGTAAGCAGAAGTTTAAGGATCCAGTCAAAAGGATAGACCGTTCCGCCGTCGAATACTGCCTTAAAAAGATTGTTGCCGAGCCCGGAATAGCGTCCCTGAAAGATCAGTATTGAAGACAGGCTGATAAAGAAACCGACATATAATGCCCTTAACCGGCTGTCCGGAAGCAGATTTTTAAATATAGTTCTGAATTTTTTCAGCGACCATGAAAAAAGCTGTCCGGCCAGACTGAATATGAGTGCAAGGATCACAAGTTTTACATATATAAGCGGTGTACAGGTCATCTGCGCGGGGATTGAAAAATGTTCCGGTTTAAGACCGCCTGCCTGCGTCACTGCTGCTGCAACAAATGCAGCGATGGTAGCCGGGATAAGGGCCTCATAATTGATCTGCCCTGCAACGATAACTTCAAGCGCAAAAAAAACAGCTGCAAGCGGCGTACCGAACAGCCCTGCAAATCCTGCGGCAATACCTGCGACAAGCAGAATGCGGCTGAAATTCAGATTATGGGACAACTTTCCGATGTTTGATCCGATATCTGCACCAACTTGTACAGCAACACTTTCACGACCTGCGCTTCCTCCGAACAGATGCGTAAGCCATGTGGACACGATGATGATCGGAATCGTGCGCCGCGGAATTCTTTTAGTTTTGTTCCATTCGGTTTCAAATACGAGCGCCATGCCTTTTATACTTTCTCCGCCCCATTTCAGATATACTGACGCTATTGCGTATCCTGCTATTCCAAGAAAGGGAATGAGCTGAAGAA
>DCFS01000136.1 GCA_002319875.1 Treponema sp. UBA1798
TGTATAAAACAAAAGGAGGAAAGTGATGAAAAGAATTCTGATTTCCGGCATGCTGCTGCTGGGAATGGTTTCGCTTTTTGCCAATGGCGCGGGAGACAATACTCCCAAAAAGCAAAAACTGGTGTTCTGGGGAAAACAGGCACAGGATCGTGCGACGGACGAACTGATGGGTGTCATCCTTAAAAAATGGGGTGAAGAAAATAATGTGGACGTAGAGTATACGGCGATAACGTCTGAAGTTCAGAAGCAGAAATATGCTGCAGCCTTTGAGACAAAGACGGTACCAGACATTATTACGTTTGACAGTGATTTCTGTAAGTATTATGCAACACAGAAAGTGCTGCGGCCGGTGGATGATCTGTTCAGGGAACTGAACAGACAGAACGGTGGTTTTTTCAGCGGAGTACTGCCTGTCCTGACGGAAGACGGTAAGCTGTACGGAATTCCGTTTCAGAATGATATCTATTTTTTCTATGTCCGGAAAGATCTTGTCGAAGGTGTTGGGGAAAAACTGCCGGAAACATGGGATGATGTTGCCCGGATTTCCCGGAAGATAAAGGCGAAATATCATATTGATCCTTTCGGGCATCCGCTGTCGGAAATCAACGATACTGAATATACGACAAGAACTATACTCTGGTCATATGGCGCGCATATTTATGACAGGAATGGAAATGTCGATTTCAATACTCCGCAGACGCTTCAAGTCTTCCGGTTGCTCAGGACAATGTATGAAGACGACCAGACGATCCCGAAAGGGGCTGTAACCTGGAATGACAGCAGTAATAACGAAGCATATCAGATGAAAAAGGCTGCATTCATTATAAATCCCGGAAGCGTTTTCCGGTGGGCGAAAGAAAACGATAAGGAACTGTATAACAATACGGCAGTATGCCGTATTCCTGCCGGCCCGGGAGGCTTGCGGGCAAATCTTACTTCCTGCTGGGCCGTTTGTATCCCTGTGGATTCTCCGAATGCTGCGCTTGCAAAACAGTGTCTGGAATATCTGTACCGTATTGAAAATTATAACAGGATCATAGAGTCTGCCGGTACGAGGTATCTTCCTGTATTCAGGAATCTGCTGAATACGCCGTTCTGGACTGGAGAAAGTAAACTTTCAGAGTTGGGTAGTATGCTCGAAGACGCGAAAGTGATCGGATACCCGGGGCCGTCGACGGCAGCCGCATCGAATGCGCTGGTTTCGCGAGTCCTGTCAAAGGCTTTAGCCGATATGGTCGTTCAGCATATGGATCCGGAGAATGCGGTAAAAAATGCGGATACGGCATTCAGAACGCTCCAGAAAAAATAGGTTTCATTTCTGATTGATTAATTTATGGGACGGTGCCCGGGGGCCGCCCTGTTACAGGAGTTTACCTTATGCTGAATTACAGTTTACAACAGCGGCAGACTATAAAAACTGCCTATCTGTTTCTGTTTCCGACGATTCTGGTTATGCTGGGGGTAATTCTTTATCCGTTTCTGACTGCCGTCTGGATGTCGTTTACCAGTCAGAATCTTGGAAGCCGCCAGGCAGCGTTTGTCGGATTTGCTAATTACAAAACACTTATTGCCAGCGGGGAATTCCGCCGGGCATTCGGTAATTCGTTTTCATATACTGTCATTTCGGTGCTTATCAAATTTATTGCCGGAATAGTTACGGCACTGGTACTCAATGCAGAGTTCCGGTTCAAGGGTACTGTCCGTGTACTGGTTATTCTGCCGTGGGCCGTTTCGCCGTATATTGCAGCGCTTACCTGGCGGTGGGTGTTCAGCGATTATAACGGATTTGCCAATATACTGCTTATGAAAATGAAACTGATTCAGGATCCTGTTTCCTGGCTGTCGGATCCGGCGCTGGCGATGTTCTGTATCATCGTGGCCACTGTCTGGCAGGGCTATCCATTCTATACACTGATGCTGCTCGCCGGTCTTATGACTATTCCGCAGGAACTGTATGAAGCGGTGGATGTCGACGGGGGAAACGCTGTCCAGAAGTTTTTGTATATTACGCTTCCCAGTCTCTACAATGTCATTGTTACGACGACACTGCTTTCGTTTATCTGGACCTTTAATCAGTTCCAGTACGTTTATACGATGACCGGGGGCGGTCCCGGCAGTCTTACCCATATCATATCGACGCTGACATTCAAATACGGAATCGAAATGCGGAATATATCCCTTGCTTCTGCGGTTTCAATGACGGCTCTTCCGGTATTTATTGTACTCAGTATCTATCTGACCGGCAGTATGCTCGGAAAAAAGGCAGGAAGCAAATGATACTGAAAAGGCCATTGAAAAAAATTCTTTTTGTATTACTGACGCTGCTCTGTGTTATCGGGGCGGTATTTCCGATCCTGTGGATTTTCTTTACCGCATTGCGTCCGGGTTCGGAATTCTATGCGGGAAACGTTTCCGTTCTTCCACGGCACTGGAGTCTTGTCAATTTCGCTGATGTCCTGCACGGTAATTTTCTCTTGAATATCGGGAATTCATTTATTGTCGGTACGGTCGTTACGCTGCTGTCTGTTATCTGTTCGATTCTGGCTGCATATGCAATAAGCCGTCTCGAATTTCCAGGCAGGCGCTTCATAGCCCGCAGTATTATTGCAAGCTATCTGATCCCGGCATCTTTGCTTTTTATTCCGCTGTTCTTTCTGATTACTAAGATAAACCTTCAGAATACACTGTCTTCGCTGATCATATCCTACCTGAGTTCCAGCATTCCGTTTTCCACATGGATGTTGTACGGATACTTCGCTTCGATACCGGTCAGTCTCGATGAAGCTGCAGTACTGGACGGCTGTACGAGAATCCAGATTCTTTCAAAAATTTTTATTCCGTTGTCACTGCCCGGTATTGCTGTCGTTGCATTGTACACGTTTACTCTGTGCTGGAACGAGTTTTTGTATGCGCTGGTTTTTGTCAGTACCCCGGGAAAAATGACAATTCCGGCAGGAATCGTCCAGTGGATCGTTGAAGATGATTTTGCCTGGGGCCGCATTATGGCAGCAGCGGCAATATCGATTATTCCAACCTGTATACTGTATCTTGTCGGGCAGCGTGCATTCAAAAACGGTCTGGTAGCCGGAGCGGTAAAACAGTAAGTAAAAAAAGAAAAGATTTTTACAGGAGATAGAACATGGGAACCATCCTGGGTTTGGGAGCTGTCTCGTATGACAGCATTATGAGAATCGACCATATGCCGCAGTGGGAGGAACTGGAATATGTAACGGATTATCAGGTACAGCAGGGAGGTATGGCGGCTACCGGTATCGTTGCTGCAGCCAGACTGGGTGCGGCAACGGAATTTATCGGTGCGGTCAGCAACGATGATACAGGAACTTTTCATCTGACAAATTTTGACAGATACGGCATCAGGCATGACAGAATCAGGATATATGAAAATGAACGTAACGCGGTAACAGTCGCGCTTGTGGACATGAAAACAGGGAAACGCACTTTTATTCATTATAAAGGAGTGAACAGTAAACCGTCTCTGTCGCTTGGAGAGTTCGATTTTACTGGCATCAGCTACATTCTCTATGATGGCTTTTTTTTTGACACGGCACTGTCCATTGCGGAACAGGCAAAAAAAAGGGGAATTGTAAATGTGACTGATGTAAGTGCCAATAACAGAAATCCGCGTATGAGAGCGTATCTGGAACTGATGGATTACCCCGTCCTGTCCGAAATATTTGCCTGTGCCTTTACCGGAATAAAAGATCCGGTAAAGGCAGGCAGAAAGCTGCTTCTGCCGGCGAACAAGGCAGTTATCATTACCTGCGGAATCAGAGGATCTTATATTATTACTGCTGACGGGAATGAACATATTCCTGCTTTTGAAGACGGGCTGCCGGTTGATACGACAGGAGCCGGAGATGTATTCCACGGAGCATTCGTGTTCGCCATTTCCAGAGAATATGATTTAAAAGACGCTGTCATATTTTCGAGTGCCTGTTCTGCACTGAAATGCAGAAAACCCGGAGGGCAGGCGGGCATTCCCTGCTTTAACGAAGTCAGGAACTTTATTCTTGACCGGAAGCCGGATGCGTGGCTTGGAAAGTGCTGATGAATTATATGGAGGAATAAAGAATGAATATAATACCGATGTATCCGATCCTTGCACATACCAGAACAGATATGTATGCGCAGGGGGCGTTTAATGTGACCTGCTTCCCGCAGCTTGAAGGCGTACTGGACGCACATGCTGTATTACGTTCCCC
>DCFS01000103.1:0-1614 GCA_002319875.1 Treponema sp. UBA1798
TTACATGGTCTGGGCATATACCTACTTTAGCAGAGTTTCTGACATATGTCAATAATAATGGTAATTTAATGCTTAATGCCCTGAAACCAGAGCAATATAGTTACTAAGTTTGAGGAGGTCTCAAAACTATACCACCTGATTTAGCTTACTTTCAGGTTCTTCTCCATTTATTATATGCTGTATATTACTTACAAAGAATTCATACCTTTTTCTATGCAACTTGACGCCATCAGGCATACCGGCTGTATGGGGAGTAAGTATAACATTACTCAGATCTCTTAATTCACTGCAAATCGAAAGCGGTTCCGATTCAAACACATCCAGACATGCTCCTGAAATTTCTCTGTCTTTTAAAGCAGCTATCAGGTCTTTTTCATTAACAATTCCACCACGAGCCGTATTAATCAACAGAGCGGTATTTTTCATCTTTTTGAATACCTTTCTATCGATCAGCTGTCTGGTTTGAGAATTGAGTGGCACATGTACAGTGACTATATCTGATACACTTATAAGATGATCGAAAGTTGTCATTTTTACAAAGTTGTCAGTTTTTACAACTGCATGTCCGGTAGTAACCAGCACCTTCATATCAAAAGCCCTGCAAAAATCAGCTACTTTTTTACCGATAGCACCGAAGCCAATAATTCCTACCGTTTTGCCTTTTAATTCACTGCCTGTATAATCTAATTGTTTTTCATCTATCCTGTTTTTCATGAATCTGTCAAGATAAGGTATATTTTTATAATAAGACAACATCATCGCCATTACATGCTCGGCTACTGCCTGCGCATTCACTCCTGCAGCATTAGCTACCCAAATGCCATGCTGCGTACAGGCGTCGATATCTATATTATCGTACCCTGCCCCCGTTTGTACCAATTTCAATTTTTTTGCAATGGAAAGCAGGTCCCGATCCACTTTTATATGTTCAGGTATGATTACCTGGCATTCTTCAATGTGATGCAGCATTTCTTTTCCCGGTGGAACAATTACAACAGCCCAGTCGTCAGGAAAATATTTTTTAATATTTGTTTTTGAAATTTGTGTAAAATAGCCCACTACAAGAATTTTCATTGTCACTCCAACAGCGAATCATGACTGGTTCTTCTCCTATTCCCGGAGTCGGAAATATACTCCAAGTCAGTCAACCCGGGAAACAACGTTTATCATGAATTATCAAGCTGTAACAATTCTTATCTATTGTTCTTTTGCGGCTGCGCGGACATCATCAAGTGTAAATTCCTGCCGGCCCGTCTGGGACGCTATCAGCGCAGCACGATTTATGACGGATTCTATCTTTGAGCAGCTGAACCCGCTGAACATTTTCCCGAGAACTCCGGGAGTACAATCTCCTGCGGGAGATTTACCGCACAGATACATTTCCGAAAGTTTTACACGGGCTTCTGTATCCGGATAAGGAACCGCGAAACGGGCATCAAAACGTCCCGGACGGATAAGTGCCTCGTCGAGTGCCTGAATGCTGTTCGTCGCTGCAAGGACCAATATGCCGCTGTTCGGCGTAAATCCGTCAAGTTCGTTCAACAGTGCGGTAACGATACGGGTATTTTCGGTTTCAAGCGCGGAACCGCTGTAGTTTCTTCTTGTACCGATTCC
>DCFS01000103.1:1884-6202 GCA_002319875.1 Treponema sp. UBA1798
TCGAATTCATCGATAAACACGATACACGGCGCACGTTTTCTTGCCTTATGGAACAGGAGCTTTACCTTTGCAGGCCCGATGGCCATAAACATACTTTCAAAATCAGTAGCCTTTGCAGGAATAAAATTTACTTTCGCTTCTCCGGCAAGAGCACGTGCAAAAAGGGTTTTACCGTTACCGGGAGCACCTTCGAGGAGAATCCCCTTCGGCATGCGGATGCCGCGCTTCCGGTATGATTCAGGATTTTTCATGATATCGATAACCTGCAGCATATCACGCTTCAGTGCGTCCATACCGACTATATTATCAAACGTAACCCCCGTATGATGCACCACATGGAACGTGTTGGGACTGATGAACTTGCGGAAGACGACAAAAAACACACCAAAAAAAATAATATAAAACAGGTAATCCAAAATATCTGAAAAAATATCAGCAGCGTCGGTTTCCTCCTGTACGGAAACCCCGTTACGCATAAGAAATTCCTTTAGCAGCGGAGACTTGGGATTTTCCGTCAGCAATTTCGTTCCTGTCCCGCCAATAGAAGAAGCAGCCCCTGCAGCCGCATTTTCTCCGGCAGATTTCAGCGTATACTCGATACTCCCGGAACTGATTACCGCCTTTGCGACATTTCCGGCTTCCACGTTTTTATAAAATTCCTGATAGGTCGTATGCTTCATAGCATGCCTTGTAACGAACGGTCCGGCAATACCATAACCGGCAAACCCCACTGCCGCGAGAATAATTATAAAAGGAAGCAATTTTCTGAATGATAATCTTTTCATTTTACTGGAAGTATATCGCAAACCGGCCGCAGGTTTCAATTAAGACGGGTGCCTGCGGTGAACGTCATTTCCTTACTCCTGTCCGCCGATGACTCAAGGATCTTACACCGGTGACATGAATATGCTATACTCAAGTTATTCTACGCTCTATCTGGAATCCCTGGTAGTGGAAAAATATGAATTTTTACAAAAGCTATATTCCGAAATACCGCGTACCGTTTATGATTGCGGTATTCTGTGTGGCAGGTGAAGCAACCTGTGATCTGCTGTGCCCGGCATTTATGTCGCGGATAATCAATATGGGAATAGAAACCGGATCTCTGGCGGAAGTCAGACACTGGGGACTGTTCATGCTCGCGGCGACAGCCTGTGGTGCCCTGTTCGCGGTTTCAAGAAATCTCATTTCAAGCATCGTGTCACAGCATTTCGGAGCAGATCTGCGCAGAGATCTCTTCGACAGGATTCTCCATTTTTCAGTACAAAGCGCAGACCGTATGGAAAGCGGATCACTCATAACGCGCATGACTAACGACGTTTCGCAGGTGACAACGTTCATCAACGGGCTGATGCGCGTTTTTTTCAAAGCTCCCCTCACCTGTATCGGCAGTATGGTGCTCGCTGCAATGCTTAATTTCAGACTAAGCCTTATTATCTACGTAACGATAGCCGTTGTCGGGACGCTGTTGTATATCAGTATGAAACTGTCGTATCCCCGCTACGGCAGACTCCAGAAAGCAATGGATGCCGTAAATACCCGTGTCGAAGAATATCTGATGGGAATCAGACTCGTAAAGGCGTTCGGCACATACGACAGTGAAGTCAGAAAATTCGAAACGGACAATTCGGAACTTTTCAACAAAAATGTCAGCGCACAGATCATTATTACTTTTTTTTCCCCGATACTGACACTGGTAACCGGAGCCGGAACCGTATTCGTACTGTATGCCGGAAGCCGCATGTTTTCAGCCGGAACAGTAAACCCGGGGGAGATATCCGCTTTTGTCGTCTATATGGGCCAGATATTGAGCTCTCTGCTTATGATAACGAATATCTTCAACAATTTTGTCAGGACTAAGGCATCAAATACCCGGATCAGTGAAGTATTTGATGCAGACAGCGATTTTACGGAAAGCAGTTCCTGCATACCGGGAAAAAAGGTTGTACCCCAAACTATCATTTCCGGGACAGTATGCTTCGATCACGTTACTTTCGCCTACCCCGGGGGTAACGGTATCCCTGCCCTCCGCGATATATCATTCCATGTAGAACAGGGAAAAAGTCTTGCCGTCATAGGTCCGACAGGTTCCGGAAAATCTACGATTGCATGGCTGCTGATACGTCTTTACGATACCGATTCAGGTACAATCACGATCGGAGGCAGCGACATCCGCACACTGGACGCAGGTATCGTCCGTACAAGCATTGCGCTTGTTCCCCAGAAAGCAACGCTTTTCTCCGGTACCGTGCGCAGCAATATTACATGGGGCAACCCTGGTGCCGATCCGGCTGATATAGAAAAAGCGCTGCATGATGCCGGAGCGGACTTCGTTTACCGCCTTACGGGAACTCTTGATGCGGAACTCGACAGCGGAGCAGTCAATCTTTCAGGCGGACAGAAACAGCGGATTTCCATTACCCGTGCACTTGTTAAAAAAGCACCGGTTCTTGTTCTCGATGATGCTACAAGTGCGCTCGATGCCATAACAGAAGCAAAGGTACGAACTGCATTGCTTTCAGACAGAAACAGTATGACCACTATACTCATCACGCAACGGTGTTCCACCGCAATGGCGGCAGATTCCATTCTCGTACTGGAAGATGGAAGCTGCCGCGGATATGGAACACATGAAACCCTGCTTAAAACATGCGCTGTTTACCGCGATATCTACGATTCACAGCTTGGAGTAAAAAAGTAAAATGCCACAGAACATACAATCCGAAGCGGGACAACCGCAGATTCCCCGTATGGGGCATCCCAAATTCAATTCCTCAGCCCGCTTCGGTCCGCACCAGAAACCCAAAGACCGCAAAGGGACCATCCGGCGGCTGGGGGCAATGTTTCTTCAGCATAAAAAAAGCGCCGTTCTGGCAGGACTGTTCACCGCAGCTGCTTCAGCATGTACCGTTGCGGTACCTGTCCTTACGGGAAAAGTATTCAATACGTTTGATGCCGGTACGCGTACGGTCGACATCCATACGCTTCTCATCCTGCTCGCGGCTATCGTTGCATTATATACAGGCGGATGGCTCGTAAATACTCTCAGCGGACTGATCATACTCAATGTATCACAAAAACTGGTATATACGCTCAGAAGCGGATTTTTCAGCAAAATGCAACGCCTGCCGCTTGCGTTTTACGATATGACACCGCGCGGCGATACGATGAGTCGTATAACAAACGACGTGGATACCGTCAGTTCAACGATAGCCCAGTCTGCTGCACAGCTCATATCAAGCGCGCTTACCCTTACAGGGTCACTTGCAGTCATGCTGATGCTGAATGTTCCCCTGACTCTCGCCGTTCTGGTCTGTATTCCGCTGGTAGCGATGCTCACCCGTACCATTGCGAAACGAAGCCGTACCCATTTTTATGCGCAGCAGAAAAATCTCGGCACGATAAACGGTATCGTAGAAGAAAACATTCAGGGCCTGAAAATGGTGAAGGCTTTCGGGAAAGAAGAAGAAACGCTTGTACGCTTTACGGAAGTAAACAGGAATCTGTGCGACAGCAGTACAAAAGCTCAGATATGGGCCGGATTTATGATGCCGCTTATGAATGTTATCAATAACATTACGTTTACGGCGGTCGCTGTTACCAGCGGTATTCTCTGTACAAAATACGGGCTCAGAATAGGTACTGCCGTTACGTTTCTCGGCTATGCCAAACAGTTCGTATTTCCGCTCAACGCGGTGGCCGGTCTGTTCAACACAATACAGTCAGCGCTGGCTGGTGCCGAGCGGGTATTTGAAATTATGGAAAAAACCGAAGAAACACCTGACAACCCCGACGCAGTTCCGCTTCTCCATCCACATGGTGATGTCGCCTTCAGTGATGTCTGCTTTTCATATGATGCACTGCACCCCATACTCAGGCACATCACATTTTCCGTCCATGCCGGGGAAACCATTGCGCTCGTAGGTGAAACAGGTTCAGGAAAAACAACAATCGTAAACCTTCTGAACAGGTTTTATGATGCAGGATCAGGCAGCATAACCATTGATGGAATAGAAATACAGCATATCAAACGGAACGACCTGAGAAACTGTTTTTCTGTAGTCCTGCAGGAGACAAGTCTGTTCTCGGGTACTATTATGGACAATATCCGTTATTCAAAACCAGAGGCTGCCGATGATGAAGTCATACGGGCAGCGCATATAGCCCGGGCGCACAGTTTTATTGAAAAACTTCCGGAAGGATATCACACAAAACTTTCAGGAAGTGCCGATACGTTAAGTGAAGGTCAGCGGCAGCTGCTTGCCATCGCACGTGCGGTACTGTGCAGCAGCCCCATTCTGATCCTCGACGAAGCAAC
>DCFS01000040.1:0-502 GCA_002319875.1 Treponema sp. UBA1798
GATGCCCACAGTTTACATCCTGTTACCGGATCACCACACAACCGGGCACACAATCCGCACAGATAATATCCCGGAGCGATATCAGGATTTTCAAGACTGCCGTTCTGTACGAGAGATTCTGCCTGCAAAGCATAGTAATAACCGTCGAGGCCTGAAGGACAGGCAGATTTTTCAAGCATGAAAAACCGGATGGTAAACACAAATATAATAAGAATTGCAGAAGCCGGATACAGAAAACACGCAGAAGAAAAAAATCTAACAGAGTTTTTTTTCATATTTTGTGCTCGATGCGGAAAATCCATGGGATGTGATGAATCTGCGCGCAGCTGTATTAAAGTTCCAGATATAACAGGACACTCTGACGACACCAAGCGACTGTGCAAATGCAAGTGCTTTTTCAAGAAGCTGCGCACTTACGACTCCTGACCGGAATGATTTTTTTACATAAATGGCATGAAGTTCCGCAACGGTACAGGGAATAAGAAGCGCTGCATCAGGAGTC
>DCFS01000040.1:821-997 GCA_002319875.1 Treponema sp. UBA1798
TCTCTGCTGTCTGAATGCGCTTCCCCGGTGCAGGAAACAAAGGTGAAATAACGCGGCAGTAAAAAATCATCGCGCAAAAAAGGAACGGAAATATATTTTTCCGCACGCGCTTTCATCTGCTCATCAGACGGAAGCCTGAATACAGAGGGGTCTGACGTTACGTGAAATTCATCAAA
>DCFS01000040.1:1320-6574 GCA_002319875.1 Treponema sp. UBA1798
CTCCGGAACCGGCAGGAGGTTCATGGTTTTCACAAAACGATTCCGGTGCTGACAGAAATGGGGAATACATCATCAGTGCGTTGTTTTCGGTGATTTCAACATCGTCAATAAGCTTCCGTGTACCGGAAGCTGTTTTTTCATAATGCCTGCGGCACAGTATATTATGCCGTACGTAAACACCTGCCATTTCCTGTGTTATCCAGTGGGCTTTTTCATACACTTCATATTCATCCGGACACGGTGAACTGATACGCCACGCGCCCCAGAGACGGCCGTCATGTATGGACAGGGACAGAACATAGGTACTGTCCGTCTCATTGCGTATCTGAAGATCACGGTAGTTATATACACAGGTTGCCCCGCTTCCGAATGGCTGCGTCCGGTTGTTATCAGGAAAGACGTCATAGCTGTGGCGGAACCGTTCCGTCACGGAAAGCGGCGTATGAAGCGTCATCCAGTAGATAAGGTTGGAAAGCTGGCACAGCCCTCCTCCGGTCTTTGCCGTCTGTTGTCCGTTTACCAGTACTATCCCCTTTCTGAAACCACGCAGTTTCAGCGGGGCACCGATAAGCTTCCAGTATGAAAATGTCTTCCCGGGTTTAAGCTCAAGGCCGTCCATGCGGTCTATGGCAATCTGCAGATTATGCACTTTGTTCTTTTGAAGCAGCACATCCATATCGGAAAGCTGCCGGAACAGCGGCGTATCGTGAGAAGCGGCCGTATACGGATAGTTCCGGACAAGATCGGAACCGTGCATGCAGTCTTTTCTGGATGTAAGCACATGCCTGCACTGTATCCATCGTATACGGCGCAGCATCGTAAAAAAGAGCCAGCCGGCCGCTATACGGAACCGGGTGCGTTTTTTAGGCGGAATATAACGGTACATGAAAGATATATTTTCCCTTACGGCCCGTCGTATCTGCTGATTATAAAGAACCGGTCCTTTTTAACAGGCGTATAATGTTCACCGTCGATAAAGACACTGTGACCGTTCTCAATTCTGAACAGTGTGACCGTCGTCGTATCCACATAGTCGACTGTCGACGTGGTAATAATACGTCCGTTGCCGAGCTCATATCTGGTCCTGTCGTACCCATATGACTCAAGATCATACAGTATGTAGTCGCACTTTGACGGATCATATCCGTTTATTTCATCTTCGGAAACAGTCTTTTCATGCCAGTTCTTTTTGAGATAAGCTGAAGCTCTATCTTCGAATTCTTTTTTCGGATACGGCTTGCAGGCAATAAGATAAATCATGTCCTCGATAGCGTAATCCTGCGAATACTTGTCCGTTCTTATCTCCGTTCTTATCTGCAGACAGTCAGTCCCGTTGTCGGCAAGAAGATACAGACAGGAATCGTCTTCTGAAATAAAACTTCTGCATAAGGAATTGAAGTTCTGCACAAAGGAAGCTGCGCTCATTTGGAGCATCTGCTTTGAATTGTCTTCCTGAATTTTCTTAAGTGCGGCGACATTTTCAAAGGGTATGACCTTCCCCTTATACAACAGGCGGATGTCGCCGAGGCATGTATCGTCGTATTTTGAACCCTTATAGACACTGACAAGTTTAAACGTGAGTGTCTGGGCCGTCTGGGGCAGCGCGAATTTCACCGGCTGCCAGTCAGGCTTATTGTCTTCAAGCGTGTACTCTTTCTGCTGGAAGTGCTTTTTTGCTACCTGTGTAAGCTGAAAGACTGCCACACGGTTATTCTTCGTATAATAATTGTTGCCGGATGCAAAACCGTTGACGATCTGTATCTCGTCAAAACTCACCGGCTCCGCAAATTCGACGGTAACCGCCTCCCCTATGCCCGGTCCTTTTGCATCTGCTTCACACCATACCGTACTGAAGTCGCCGTCAAGGATATTGATAGGCGGATAGAGATATTTTCCGTCATACTGGCCTTCGACAAGTTCCGATGTGGCCGTAACCGATTTGACATACGCGGAATCCGTCTGCGCCATAAACCAGTTTGACTGCGCAAAAAGAGCCATGCACGACATACTTGAAACTGCGGCAATAATACATAGTTTCTTGTTCAACATTTCCTCCGGAATGATTATATAAAAGTACGCACTAGAACGACGTCACTTTCCACGTCCCATTTTTCTCCCTGATGACAGACATAGGTTTTGCGACACCGGCGTCAGCGCCGTTTACCTGTATCTGGTACATGAAATATTTCTGTGTCCCTGTATCCCGGGAAGAGTCTGCACGTACAAAATAATAGCTGCGGTCAGCCTTGCTGATCATACGCCACCATGACTGTCCTTTTGCAAGCATAGTACCGGTCCCGTCTACTGCATCGTTTTCTACGGTACAAAGCTTTACCCACATATGCTGGTCTTTCTTTACAGAACCGAAGTAAAGGAACCACTTTGCGGTATCTTCAGCAGAAAGATCTGAAGGAACGTCTTTGGCATCGGAAGGGATACCCTTTGTCCACGTATCTGCTTTCTGGCCAAGCCAGTCGTTGAGAAACTTTTCGCCGACAAGGACGGGTTCTCCGTTTTCCATTTTGACGCAGGCACGTCCTTTAATACGCATTGCAACGACTTCCATCTCCACAACGTCGCCCCACCAGCCATATGCATCGTTGATGCGTCCGAGTACTTCATATTTTCCGCCGGCATTACCGAGTGCGTTGTTCAGTCTGTACAGCTGATCCCGGATCTTGTCGTTATATTTGATAACGTAGATATTATAATTTGTCTTTTCACCACACCAGTAATATTTTGTGCCGTTCTTATCCGTAATAAAATCACCGAAATCAATTGAAGGGAACAACATGACTTTTCCATCATATCCGGAAAAATCGTTTGCAATAACGCTTGCAGAAACGGTATCCGTCCATTTTCCGCTTTTCTTATATTCTGAAACCATCGTATCCCATTCCGCATCGCCAGCTTTTGCAATATCCGATGCGGGATCAGCGCTGCAGAGCGAAACCGCAACGGCAAGGGCTATAAGACATACTGTAATTTTTTTCACAATGATACAACTCCTTTATATGACAGATTTTTAATTAACAAACCCGCCGCAAGCAGCGGGGTATATAGCTCTCCAAAGGTATTGCAGCCGGGGTTTAATTCCCTCTGTTGCGCCACAAGTGTCGGGGGACTAAAACCTCCGCACGAGTAAATGAAGCGTTTTCAAAAGTCATACGGATTCTGGAAACGTTATGCTAATTACTTATAAATACCTTAAACTATGTAGATAATATCACAAAAAAACAGAACTGCACAAGAAGTATCGTGCAGGTCCTTTCCAAAGTGTATTTCTGTATTCCCCTCCCCCTGCCTGTTTCCGGCATTGAATTACGTAACGCCATGATCTTCCCCGTTTTTGTTCATAACCGATTTATACTGATGATATTACCGTCCAGGTGCTGCCGTCAAGTTCCACCGTACAGGAAAGCTGTTTTTCCCCGAAAATAAAGTCAAGACCATCAACCCCGTCAAACGGACCTATTGTGGTTTCTCCGGCATGTACATACCATTTCCGGTCAAGCATATATGCATAGGCGAGTTTTTGTTCATCTGAAGAAATAACCGGAGCACCGGCATCGGAATAGGGACCGTATACGTCGTCCCCCGCACTTACAAACCATCTGCCTTCCGACGCGGCAGCCCACGGAACAATACAGCCGGGACGGCTGAGAATCTGTTTTACCTCATCGTAAGGGCCGAACTTTTTTTCCCCGGTGATGATATGCCATTTCCCGCCGGACAGTCCTGAAAAGACAAACGTGCTTTTCCTTGAAACAAACGGTGTACACCGTTCATCATACGGACCGTAACGTTCTTCTCCGATTAACACATACCATTTCTTGTCAACGACTGCATCATAGACGAGAGTTTTATTATCGGACAGAAAGTCCGGATCTTCTATCTGCGAGTACGGACCGTAGATTTTTTCCCCATAGATCAAGCTCTGCTTGAAATCAGCGGAAACGATATACGCGAACGAAGTTCTGTCGCCGGACATAACTATCTGCTGGAAATGATCATATGGTCCCGCCCTTTTATTTCCGGAAATTACATACCACATTCCGCTTATTTCCGCTGCAAATACCGGCGTCTCATTGTCTGCCAACAGATGCAGACCAACCACTTCGGTGTACGGTCCGTACTGCCCGGATTCGGTGAATACATAGGTTTCCCGGTCTGATACTGCTTTATATGCAACCGCTTTTCCGTCGGGAGAAACGACAACATCCCTTATTTCATTATACGGTCCGCGCAGCCGTTTTCCGGTAAAAAGATACCAGCCGCTGTTGTACTTGTCTCCGAGTGTCGTCTTATACAGCGGAGTCTTTCCGTCGGGCAGCATTCCCAGAAACTGACCTGTTTCATCATAATCGGTTTCGCTGTACGGCCCGTAACTGCCTGTATCGGTAACCAGATACCACTTGCCGCTGATTTCAGCTTCATAACCGAAGGATTCCCCGCAGCCGGAAAAAACAGAGGAGCGGCCTTCGTTTCCGGTATATATATATCTGATTCCGGTATATGGCCCGTGCTTTTTACCATTGATAATTATCCAGCTGATGCCGTCTGTTTTTACTGCACAGGCAAAACTTTTTCCCCCGGAAGAAAATTCGGACAGAGTCACGGCATCATACGGTCCGGCTGTTTCTTTTCCGTATACAATATACTGCCGGCCGGCTTGTTCCGCCTGAAATGCCAGCGTTTTTCCGTCGCAGGAAAAGGAAATGCAACAGGCTTCATCATAGGGGCCATATCTGTCTGCCCCTGAAATTACAAACTGACTTCCGCCGGCAACAAGCCGATATGCACAGCGTTTTCCATCGGAAGAAAAAACGATATTATCGGGCATCTCTTCATACGGACCGTCACAAAACGTTTCCGACACGACCCATCCGCCCTCATCCGTCCGGGCAGTAAAGGCAAACGTACTATTGCCGGGAGAAAAATACCAGCTGTCGATACTGGTATACACATTACCCGTTACGCCTCCCACGGAAACGCGAATTCCTTCTGAATCAGACAGATACCGGACCTCGCGGTTACCGGCAAGCAATGAAAAAACTGCACTAATCCGCTCCGGTAAAGAACCTGCGACAGGTTCCGGAGCGGTTGATTGTGTACTATGCATCTTTATATTCCTTCTATTCCTGTTTTCTGCCCGGATTGAAATCACCAACCTCGACGCAAGCGTCGAGGTATGGAGTTCTATATAGGTATTGCAGTCGGGATTTACTACCCCTTCATACGCCCCAAGGGGCGG
>DCFS01000040.1:6896-7215 GCA_002319875.1 Treponema sp. UBA1798
GTATTAAACCCTCCGCACGAATAATGTTGTCCTCCTGTCTTCAGGCGGACCGGATACGCCATGCATCGCGTTCATAGACACGCGGTAAGCTTTTTTTTGTATGAACGAATCCAGATATCTGATCGCCGCATCTTTAAAAGAGTAAGCTGTTTCTTCCTCACAGAGGCGGCCGGTTGTGAAAACATATTTCCCCTGACTCTCCTTTCTGATACTATTTTCATTCGGAACGACACTCTGGCGGGTACCGGCACGATAGCACAGGAACTCGTTCTTTTCATCGAGAAAAAACAGTTCTTCGTCGTTTCCTTCTTCATATTCC
>DCFS01000156.1 GCA_002319875.1 Treponema sp. UBA1798
GGGAGTAAAGCCGTCATATTCCGGAATATTGTACGCCGGATTTTTAACAAGAACAGCCTCTGTCGGTCCGGCGATGTCTTTTCTGACGAATGATGCAAAATCTGCATTCTGTTTTGCAAGATCAGTAACAACAAGATACGCGACAACAGATGCGCCGTAGGTATTCAGATGTGTATTATCAACTGATTCCGGTTTGTGGCTGAGCCATGCATGCAGTTTAAGCGTCCCGTCATCACCGAGTTTTTCGTACAACGCTTTTGTCATAGCGGTGTTATCAACAACGGTTACTCCGCATTCCTTTCCCAGTTCCCTGATTGCCCCGGGATAGTCGCCGCCGGGAAATCCTTCCTGATCGGCAACGATATGAATAAATGGGCCGTCATACGGCTTACCCGGAGCACGGCGGACAATCGGCGTGCAGAGTACAGGCGTCGCTTTCTTTTCAAGCGCCAGTTTTATGTAATTTTCATACAGGATATTCTTGAAAGAACCGGCATCTTCTTTCGTTCCGTTCGGATTTGTATACCTGCTTTTTTCTGCCTTCTCATCATTGTGGCCAAAACCGATCAGCAGATAATCACCTTCCTTTATATTATTTTTTAATGTCTGATAATTTGTTTCAGCCAGGAAGCTGAGCGATGACCGTCCGCTCATGGCAAGATTGATGACTTCAATTTTAGCCGGATCAAGGTAGTCCTGCAGTTTTGTTCCGTATCCGTACCGCGGATAAAAATACGGATCATTAAATGCACTAAGGGTTGAATCCCCGACTACGTACAATTTAGTCCCATTCGTGCTGGCAACCACCGTTACCGGATCGGCTTTTTCAACCTTTTCATTGGCTGCGATCACGGCCGGCTGTGCCTGAAGGACAGCGAACGGCATAACGGCTGAGCATAACAAAGCAATGAATATTTTTTTCATACATGTTACTCCTTCTGTTAAAACGCAACTTTAGATGTAATGATAGAATTTTTCAAATATTTGTAATATAAAAGTTTGAAAAATTCTATAAAGCCACTTTCAAAAAGTTAACAGACTTTTGAAAGTGGCTCTGACGCTGCTAATTATACTGCGGTTTTCTGCAGCTGTTAATCACCAAGCCTGCAGGCAGCAGGGTATTAACCTCCTCCGCATGAATAAAAACAGTAATTAAAACAGAGCTATATAAGGGGGAGAAAACCTGGGGTAATGTATTTGATATTTACTTCTGCACCGGACAGCCTGAACTATATGATCGGTATCCGCCGTATTTTCATATCCGCTTGTTTTCTGCCTTTTCAGATGCCCGCCTTTAGTATAATATGTTTATAGAATACACGAAAAGGAGCTGACGATTATGCTGAATGATACTTATACGCTTAAAAACGGTATGAAAATTCCAAAAACCGGAGTTGGTACGTGGCAGGTACCGGATAAAGAGGCTGCTGAAGTTGTATGTGCTGCCCTTGAAACGGGGTACTGTCATATAGACACCGCTGCTGCGTATGGAAATGAAACCGGTGTCGGGCAGGGTATCAGAAAAAGTGGTGCCGGCAGGAGCGGAATATTTGTTACGACGAAGATTACTGCTGATATAAAAACGTATGAAGGTGCAAAAGAGAGTATTGACAGTTCGCTTGAGAAACTTGGACTTAAATACATCGATTTGATTCTGATTCACGCGCCGCGTCCCTGGAAAGAAATGAAAATTGAAAATCCGAAAAATTATTTTGAAGAAAATGTTCAGGTGTGGAAAGCGATGGAAGAAGCGTGCCGCGCAGGAAAAGTCCGGTCGATAGGTCTGTCGAAATGTGAGATACCGGATGTTGAAAATATAATCGCTCACTGTGATATTATGCCAGCCGTTAATCAGATCATGGTACATATAGGTCACGTGCCGGAAAATGTCATGGAATTCTGCAGAAAGAATGGAATATTAATAGAAGCTTTTTCGCCGATTGCAACGGGGAAACTGATTCAGAACGCCGCAATCGGTAAAATTGCAGAAAAATACGGGAAATCAGTTCCGCAGCTGTGTATCCGTTATGTACTTCAGAAAGAAGCGGTTGCATTACCGAAAACGACACACAGAGAATATATGCTTGCAAATGCACAGACGGATTTTGAAATTGCTCCCGAAGATATGCAGGCCCTGGATATGATGAAGGATCCTGCCGGCCTGTAAATATTTTTTAAAGCCGATATATTTGCAACAGGAATGATTCCTGCCGGGAAAAGGCGAAAAAGAACACACTGCAGAGCGTTGCCTCTGGCAGTGCCATTTTCTGTGGGTTATGCTGAAGAAATAGTTATATGAATAAAGCAACCAGAATAAAGTCAGTTGAGCGTAAATTTTTTTTCCATAATTTCCGCATTTTTTTACTGCTGGCACTTGTTCCGGTTGTAATTCTCGGCTCTCTTTCAGTTGCAATCATCCATACCTATATCAAGGATGAAGTTGACAGAAATTCATATAACCTGATGGCAAAACTTGAAAATATTTTTACCAATATAAATTATGCAATCACTCCTATGCAGATTGCCCTTTCTTTTGACGGTCAGACTGCTTATATATGTAAAACTGTTCTGGAAGAAAACCAGCTTTCCTATCCGGATCTGATTATGTTCCGTAATATCAGTTCGCAACTGGCAATGGTGAGAAATCTGAACGATTATATATCGTCTGTTTACGTATACTACGGAAATTCCAGTAACAGCTATCTTTCCGATACGGGAAAAGCATTTTTCTCTCCGGCATATATTCCGCAGTGGTATAAGATGTTTCATCTGATGACAGAAAAATCTTTGGAACAGCTTTCATACAGATCTGAGGATACTGCTATTGTGATTCTGCGCAGTATAAAAAAAAATGAAGGTGTCTTTGTAGTGAATCTGAATTCCGGAATGCTTATGCAGAAGATCATTGCCAATACTGATATAGATACACAGCCTTATGGATTATCAATATTTAACAGTGACCGGCAGCTGCTGTATTCATGGGGCAGTGCCGACTTTGAACAGATAAAACAGAATAGCAGTTCATTTATTACCTATACCCGTTTGATAAAACCTATGGAATGGAATATAGAATTATATATTCCAAAAACTCTGGTTTTCAGTGCTTATTATCATGTCCGGTTCCTTTTTATCCTGCTGACGTTTATTTCACTTTTGATTTCAGTAGTACTGGCATTATATTTTTCAAACAGCGATGCAGCTCAGATTGCAGATATTGTAAAAATTATGAAAGCGGCTGAAAATAACAGGCCGATACCCAGGGTTGTACCCCGGAAGGGCTCCCCATTCGGATATATCATTCATGGAATCGTCAGGGCTTTTATCCAGCAGAAGTATTTGAAAACAAAATATGAAGTGAAAGAAATCAGGCTGAAGAATATGCAATTGATGGCTCTTCAGACACAGCTGAAGCCGCATTTTCTTTTCAATACTCTGGAAATTATTAACTGGAAGATATTCCGCATACAAAATCATCCTGTTGAAATTAATTCCATGATTGAAAATCTGTCGGAACTATTGCGATATTCCCTGTCGGCACCTGAAGAACAGGTTACCTTTGAAGAAGAATTGAAACATCTTGAATATTATGTTGCTATACAGCAGATCAGATATAACAATAATTTTGATATAAAATATGATGCCGGAAAAAATGCGATGAAAGTTATGGTTCCAAGGCTTATTCTGCAACCTGTTGTTGAAAACTCATTACAGCATGGTTTACGTGAACTGGACAGACGGGGTTTAATAATTATTTCCGGTATCATACGAAGAGATATGCTGTATATCACAATTACGGATAATGGCAGAGGAATGAGGGCTGATGAAATTTCTGAGCTGCAGAAAACGCTGCATTCAAGTGTTAAAATGGAAAACAGTTCTCAGCATATAGGCCTGCATAATGTCTACGCCAGACTTTTTTTGCAGTATCATACAAGATTGTCCGTTGAAAGCATGAGTGATAAAGGAACCATTGTAAAGATGAAAATACCGGTAGCGGCTGAAAAACAAGGGGATAACAGGCAGTGAAATACAGGCTACTGATAGTTGATGATGAATATGACATCCGCGATGGGTTGCTTCACTTTAACTGGGAAAACCTTGGTTTTACTGCCGTAGCTGCCGTCGCAAACGGAGTAGAGGCATTGGATTATGTCCTGAAGCATCCGGTTGAAGTGGTACTCTGTGATATACGCATGCCGAAGATGGATGGAATCGAGTTCGCAAAGCAGGTCAGGGAAAAAAATATTTCCCTGAAAATAGTATATCTGACAGCCTATCGTGATATCGAATTAATACGCCAGGCAATTAAATATCAGTGTAAAGATTATCTTTTAAAACCTACCCGTTTTTCACAATTGACAGAGGTTTTTTCCGATATGAGGTCTCAGCTTGATAACGAAAACTATACTGAACTCATTGATGTTTCTGATTCTCAAAGCGACAGGGCGGATGTTCTCATACAGATGTCTAAAAAATATGTACTTCAGCATTTGTCAAGTGCAAGTCTTAGAACAGTTGCTGAATTTCTGCACTTATCCCCTTCTTATTTCAGTACGCTGTTTAAAGAAAAAACAGGCTCTAATTTTATGCACTACTATCTGAAAAGCCGTATGGAACTGTCGAAAGAGCTGTTAAATGATCCGAGAAAGAGTGTGGCTGAAGTTGCAAAAGCGGTGGGTTATACTAATGCGAAAAATTTTGCCCGTGCATTTAAGAATATGTTTTCCGTATCACCCGTTGAATATAGAGACGGGCTTGACCGTTAAAAATGATACCTTATTAAAAATAGTGAGTGTTGTGATTTTTCTGAAACGCCCCCTATACTGACTGTGTCGGATAGGTATAAGGAGGCGCTATGAGAAAACTATCGATACGTCTGTTTGCTGCAGTACTTGCAGTATCGACATTTGCTATGGGTGCTTATGCAAAATCGTCTGTTTCACCGAAGAGTAAGGTAACACTCCGTTTCGGATGGTGGGGCGGAGATGACCGTCATAAGGCATATCTCGATGCAATAAAAAAGTATATGGAATTGAACCCGGATGTTACCATCGTAGCAGAATACGGCGGCTGGAACGGGTATAAGGAAAAACTGTATACGCAGCTTGCCGGAGGAAATGCTCCTCAGATTTTCCAGAATCACTATACGTGGCTTCAGGAAGAATCTGCCTGGGCAGATGCAACTATCGTTAAAGATCTGTACAAGTATAAATCACTCATCGATTTTTCTATTTATCCGGATAAGTTTCTTGACGATAATGTTGTCATTGATAAAAAACTTCTTGCCCTGCCTTCAGCAATGAATGCGAATGTTCTTGTCGCAAATAAAGCGCTGCTTGATAAGATCCAGTTCAAATATGACCAGCCCGTTACTTTTGATGATTTCTTTAAATATAACAGCCAGCTGAAAAAGATTAACCAGAAGTATTACTTTGAAAATGGCATGGATGCAGCCGATATCCACATGTACTGGTTTATAGCATATCTGGAACAGAAAACAGGTCTTCCTTTTGCAACAAACTACAAGCTTAATTACGATAAAGCGACTTTGACAGATGCCTTTACCTTTCTTAAGCGTTATTTTGATGAAAAGGTCGTAGAACCGCTGGGAACGCTCGAACTTTATGCAGGCAACTATCCGCAGAATCCGAAATGGATCAACGGTGAATCGGCGGTCCTGTTCGGTATGCTGTCGACGCTCGAAAACTATGTCCATGCGATGGGAACTTATGCAAAAGACGCAACGGTAATTCCGCTTCCAGTCATGAAAAATGCGAAAAATCCCTATTACCAGACTAAGGTCGGACAGATTTTTTCAATAGCGGGGTCCGCAAGTGAAAAGGAGACTGTTGAAGCGGTGAAATTTCTTAACTGGATGAATACCGACAAAGAAGCAGGGGTCCTTTTGAAACTTTCACGCGGTATTCCGGTAAGCAAAGTTCAGAATGAAGCCCTTGCCCAAGCCGGTCTGATAAGTCCTCTGATAGTGAAGGCTCAGGAATTTTCTAAAAAAGCGGGACAGGGAATGGGCGAAGGTCTGTTCGTCCGTAATAATGAAATTTCCACTATCGGTGCAGATATCGTTTCAAAGGTTGCTTTCGGACTTTATACGCCGGACCAGGCTGCTGACCGGTATATTGAGCAGATGAATAAAAAACTTGCAGAATTAAAAGATAAGCAGTAGTGCAGTTTGGAAAACATTGGAGGGCGTCCTGCAGAAGAAACTTCCGGGACGTCCCCTATGCTGTTTGACCGGAAAATGGAGTTGTTATGAATATGAAATCATCATTAAAAAATAACCGAGAGGGATATTTTTATATTGCACCATGGGTAATAGGATTCCTGGTATTCGGCTTTTATCCTCTTATAACTTCCCTGTATTATTCTTTTACCAATTTCGGTATGTTCAATAAGCCTCATTTCATCGGATTTAAGAATTATATTTACATGTTTACTGAAGATCCCGATTTTTTGCCGTCTCTGCTGGTTACATTCAAGTATGTTCTTTTTTCCGTTCCTCTGAAAATTGTTTCAGCACTTTTTTTTGCGATGCTGCTTAACAGAAATCTTAAATTCATCAACGTGTTTACGACAGTGTATTATCTTCCGTCGATTCTTGGTTCCAGTGTCGCGATTTCAATATTATGGAGATTTATCTTTTCAACAAGCGGAGTTATTAACAACATCCTTTCAAGGTTTCATATGCAGGCCGTACCGTTCCTTGAACATCCTAAGTATGCACTTTTTACGGTAAGCCTGCTTGTCGTCTGGTCTTTCGGTTCTTCGATGGTCATTTTTCTTGCCGGACTGAAACAGATTCCGAAAGAACTGTACGAAGCCTGCGATGTAGACGGCGCTTCAAAAGTCAGGGAATTTTTTACGATAACATTCCCGCTGATTACACCATCGCTTTTTTTTAACATCATTATGCAGATGATCAATTCCTTCCAGTCTTTTACAAGCATATTTGTTATTACGCATGGAGGACCGATGAAATCAACGTATGTGTATATGATGAAACTCTATGACGATGCTTTTGCCAATTTCAAGATGGGGTATGCTTCGGCTCTTTCATGGGTACTGTTTATCATTATCCTTGTTATTACTTCCATATTGTTCACCCAGTCAAATAAACACGTCTATTATATGGAGTAGAAAGATGAAAACTGAAAAAAAAGATACGATGAGTTATTTTATACTTATTATAGTCGGGCTTTTAATGATTTATCCGCTTCTGTGGCTGTTCTTTTCTTCGTTCAAGGATAATGCGGAAATTTTTTCGTCCCTGCGTCTGCTGCCGCAAAGATTCGATTTGAGCGGATACAGGGAAGGCTGGGAAGGCACCGGGCAGTTCACCTTTGGCACATTTATGTTGAATACGGTTGCTATGGTTGTGCCCACGATACTGGCAACGGTTATTTCGAGTACTCTGGTCGCATACGGCTTTGCCCGATTCGACTTTAAATTCAAAAAAATCTTTTTCATGCTGATGATATCGACTATGATGCTGCCGAATGCGGTTCTGATTATTCCCAGATATATGCTGTTCAGAAAGTTCGGCTGGCTGAATTCATATAAGCCTTTTTACATGCCGCAGATATTTGCATTTACCGCATTCTTTAATTATCTGATGATCCAGTTTATCAGGGGGATACCGCATGAACTGGATGAATCCGCACGTATGGACGGTCTGGGATCATTCAGGACGTTAGTGTATATCCTTGCTCCCTTGTGCAAACCGGCATTGTTTTCCATGTTTATTTTCCAGTTCATATGGACCTGGAATGATTTTTTTAACCCGCTTATCTATATCAACAGTATTTCAAAGTATCCTGTGTCACTTGCGTTGCGCATGTCGGTAGATGCACAGTCATTTATTGCGTGGAATAAAGTTCTTGCGATGTCGTTTGTTTCCATAGTACCGATGGTGGTTCTCTTTTTTGCAGCCCAGAAATATTTCGTTGAAGGCATTGCAACTACGGGGCTGAAAGGTTAGCGGTATGAGTGGTCAGAATAAGCCGAATATATTATTTATATTTACCGATCAGCAGCGCTGGGACACTATGGCTGCCTACGGAAATCATGAAATAAGTACACCGAATATGGACCGTCTGGCTTCCCGGGGAATTATTTTCGATAACGCCATCACTCCCTGTCCCCTGTGTCTGCCTGCAAGAACGTGTGCTATGACCGGCTATCCGGCTGGCAGGCTGAAATCTCTTGAAAACAGTAAAGCCGAAATGTCCGACAACCGTGATACGATTGCAGGATATCTGGGAAAAAACGGATATTATTGCCAGGCCATCGGAAAAATGCATTTTTCCAATAATCCGTATGAAGAATCATATGGTATGGATTCAATGATTCTTTCAGAAGAGACCCGCGGACTCAGGCAGGCAGCTTCAAGGGAGGATATTGTACTGGATGACTATGATCGCTATCTGGCAGCCAGACATATCTGGGGATGGGATAAACCTCCTGAAATCGGATACAACGAAATAAAACCTGTTATAAATTATCTGAAGAAGGAAGATCATGTTACGCAATGGTGCGGTGATGAGACCGTCCGATGGCTGAAGGAAAAGAGGCCGAAGAAACGCCCGTTTTTTTTGTGGACTTCATTTGTCAAACCGCATCCGCCGTTCGACTGCCCCGCGCATCTGGCTGATTTTTATACAGGCAGGGTAACGTATAATCCGTGGATTTCCGAAAGAGACAAAAACAATCCGAATCCCCATTTCCGCAGGTACCGGGAGCAGAATGAATTCTGTCTGTATTCGGAAGAAGCACAGATCCGTACAAAAGAATATTATTATGCGAACCTGACTTTTATAGATGAACAGATCGGCAGGATTCTGGATACCCTTGAATCCGAAGGGCTGTCAGAAAATACGGTTATCATTTTTACTTCGGATCACGGGGAACTGCTCGGCGATCATCTTCTCTGGTATAAATGTTTCGGCTATGAAGGCAGCATGCATATTCCCCTGATTATAAGCTGGCCGTCGGTTCTGCCGGTAAATATCCGGAGGAATGAACAGGTATCGCTTCTCGACCTGTTTCCGACCGTTATGAATTTAGCAGGAGTGACAGTTCCCGGCATGAAGCGGCCTGGTAGAGATTTGCTGGTTTTCGATGGAAACCGTTGCGAAGATGATATCGGAGTTTCGGAGATTTTGTATCCGCCGAAATATATGCTGCACATACGGACTAATCACTGGAAGTATTTATATTATCAGAATGGCGGCTATGAAGAATTGTATGATTTAAAGTCTGACCCGCATGAGTTACATGATCTGTCGGAAAATCCTGCGTATGCGGCTGTTAAGAGCTCCCTTGTTTCGCGGGGAATTTCATGGATTAAGGAATATGATAACCCTGAGTATGCTCTCGACGGCGGCCAGCTGAAAAAAGCTCCGTATACGGAACCGGCCGTATCGAAAGGCCGCCCGTTTTCGCGTATGCCGTGGGATTCCCGTATCCCGGCAGGATATGGAATAAACGGCATTTTCTTCGATAATCAGGATAGGTCTGACTGGAGTTTTTTTATCCGCGCGGAGGATTTAATACCCCGGCCTACGGGCCGGAATAAAGGGTATTAAACTCCGACAGCAAAACCTTTAGAGGACGGCGGAACCACAGCCTGCGGCGGTTCCGCTGATCCGTGCGGAGGATTTAATACCCCGGCCTGCGGGCCGGAATAAAGGGTATTAAACTCCGACAGCAAAACCTTTAGAGGACAGCGGAACTCCTGCCTGCTGCTGTCCCGCTGTTACGGGGGGGAGGGAGTAATACCCTCCGGCCGCAGATTATCATACGTCTTTCCTCATTGCAGTTTTATCCCTTCCATATCGCGTGTGTCCGCATGGCTGAGCGGAAAGTATACCGCCTCTTTTGTCCTGTAGCTTTCATAAAACGCCAGTACCGTTTCAAGCGCGTCACGGCCGGATTTGCCGTCCACGAAGGGGCGGCGGTGTTTTTCTACGGCATCCTTAAAATCTTCAAAGATTCTGACATGTCCGTCGCCATAGACCGAAGCGAACTTTTGTGTCCCGATCTTCCAGCTGTTTACTGTGGCGTCGTTGAATTGCCAGAAATCGATGCGTTCGGCAGCCTGTCCGCCAAGTTTCACGGTTCCTTTTTCACCGATTATGGTGAGCGTTTCTTCCAGATTGTCCCTGTATACGTTGGATGTCCCTTCCGCTGTTGCGACGATTCCATTTTTGAATTTAAAGACACCGACGCCGATATCTTCAACTTCAAGATACGGATGTTCCCGGTTGCCAAGTAGTGCATACATATAATCGATATCCGGTCCGGCAAGATAGCGGAGCAGATCAAGACCGTGTATGCACTGGTTCATCAGCGTACCGCCGTCGCTTGCCCATTTTCCGCGCCAGTCATCGCCTTCATAATAGGAGTGGTCCCTCGACCACCGGATACAGACGGCGGCATTTGAAATTTTTCCGAAAGCACCTGCATCTATGGCCTGTTTAACCATAACGGTAGCATTGTTCATCCTGTTCTGCTGGCAGACACCGAAAACAAGATCCTTTTTTTTTGCCGTTTCAATCATTTCGTCTGCGTCGTCAAGATTCAGGGCAACAGGTTTTTCACAGAGGACATTCAATCCCATCCTGAACGCTTCCATTACGACGTCGTGGTGGCTTCCGCTGTCTGTCGCAACGGATACAAACCCGATGTCCGGAATATGGCTGATCATTGCTGCAAAATCGGCATAGCAGATATCCTCTTTCAGATTGAATCGGTGCGCCAGTGCACGTGCCTTATGTATGTCTTTGTCGCAGAGGCCTGCAATCTCGAGCCTGTTGTCCAGCGCACTCTGAATATGAAAAGGGGCTATTCTTCCGCATCCGGCTAATGCGTATTTCATTTGATTACAACCGCCTTAACTTCTGCTTCGATTGCCAGTTCGATGGCCCGGAAAGTGTGTTCCTGGGACATTGCCGTTTCGGTGTTGTCGAGGCAGTCCCTTATCAGGTGCCCGAAATAGGGAAAGCCGACCTGTCCGTGTACGTTGTAATGATATTCTCCGGTTTCGTCTACGACAATGACATGATCCGGTTCCTTTGATGCCGCAACATCCAGATATTTTCTGATTTCGATATACCCTTTTGTTCCGCAGATGAACATCCGGCCGTCGCCCCATGTGGAAAGACCGTCCGGGGTAAACCAGTCGACACTGATATAGCAGGGAATACCGTTGTCGGTGATGTACGTGGCATCTCCGTAATCCTCAAGTCCGGGATACTCCGGATGTTTCAGGTTTCCGACCCTGCTTGAAATTAAACGGGCGTCTTTTGCACCGGCGTAATACAACACCTGCTCCAGCTGGTGGGACCCGATATCGGTAAGGATTCCGCCATACTGTTCTTTAATAAAAAACCAGTCAGGACGTTTCGTAAGTCCTGTACGGTGTGGTCCCCACCCTTTAATAGAAACTATTTCTCCGATTCTTCCTTCTTCAACCAGTCTGCCCGCGTAGACAGCTGACTCGACGTGAAGCCGCTCCGCATAATACACAAACCATTTCAGTCCGGTTTCCTTTACTTTGACTCTGGCGGCTGTAACCTGTGCCTGCGTTGTCATCGGAGGCTTGTCGGAAAAATAATATTTGCCGTGATCAAGCGCATCAAGACCGATGCCGCAGCGTTCGTTTGCAATACCGGCGCTTGCTACCAGTTTGATTTCCTTCATGCTCATCAGATTTTCCCGGGACGTAAGCGGTTTCGCGGTGGGAAATTTTGTAATAAATTCTGCTACTTTTGCAGGGTCAGGGTCATAAACATAGCCGATAGTGGCGCCGGCTTCTTCAAGCCCGTTACACATGCCATAGATATGGCCGTGGGCAAGTCCGCAGGCACCCACGATAAACTCTCCATGTGCGCAGACCCCTTTTTTCTCTCCTCTGGGAGCATAAGTACTTCCGTCTTTTGTATCATAATTCAATGCCATTTTATCCTTCCTTATTCGAGCGGAGGGTTTACTACCCCGCCCGCTGGGGCGTATGAAGGGTAGTAAATCCCGACTGCAATACCTATAGAGAACTCTATACCTCGACGCTTGCGTCGAGGCTGGTGATTTGTTCGGTGGGGTTGCTTATTTTGCAGCGCTTCCCAGCGTAATGTCACCTTCCGCATTATCGATGCTTTTCAGTTTCTTATAAAACCGCGGAACGGAAGAAAGCGTTCCGTCTTTTGTATAGAACGGATCATCCTGAGCGACGGGAAGCGTAACCGGACTGCCGGTCGCTGCAGACTTATATACGGCGTAGATAAGTTCAAGGGCGTTACGACCCTGCCTGCTGGTAACTTCAAGGGTGTTTTTTCCTTCCAGATAATCAAGCACGTTTTCAATCTCACCATCATGCCCGGTGAACTTCAGTTCCGGATAGTCTGCAAAAAGTTTGTTGAACTTCTCTTCTGATTCCGGATCGGCTGCCGGAAATCCGTTGGGCAGCTGCTTCATGCATTTTACCGCCCAGGGAATGGACACAGACGCTTTTTCACACTGGAACTGCACATACTGCCGTTCATCCATATCATTCAGTGATACATTGATTTCCGCCAGTGCACCGGGGTAGGAAAGCAGTGCCAGACCCGTATCTTCTACTTCACTGTTTTTATGGGCGAGGTTACTGAACATAGCTGTAACTTTGTCGGGGAGTTTCCCGACAAACCACGACAGCATGTCGATCTGATGAACCGCGTGATTGAGAATACAGCCGCCGCCTTCTTTTTCCCATGTACCGCGCCACCACAGATCATAATAGTTGGAACCCCGGTACCACATTGAATTGACACGGGTCAGGAACACTTTACCGAAGATCCCCTTGTCAAGCATTTTCTTTACGGTCCATGCATCCCGGTAGAAACGGTTCTGGGAAATTATGCCGAGCATTTTTCCGCTTTTTTTCTCTGCTTCCAGCATCCGGTCGGCTTCTTCAAGGCTGGCTGCCATCGGTTTTTCGCAGAGCACATTTTTGCCGGCAAGCAGAAACGCGCAGCTTACTTCACAGTGAAGACTCGGCGGCAGACAAATCGAAACAAGGTCTATATCGCTCCTTCCAAGGAGCGTTTTGTAATCCTTCGTGATCGTAATACCATCGATATTTTTCATACCGAGATCTTCTGTGAGTCTGGTACATTTTTCCGGAAAGATATCACATAACGCAGTTATTTTGCATCTGCCGTGCTGCGACAGATAGCCTTTGAGATGAGCATGGGAAATACCCCCGGTACCGATAATAGCAACTCTGATTTCATTCATTGTAGTGTATACTCCCTTTTTTCATAATTATATTGAAGCTGTTTCCTGAAAATTGCAATGTAATATTTTTTGCATTGACTGTAAAATATTTTATCCGTGCGGAGGGATTTAATACCCCGCCCCCCGGCTTGACGTTATGGCGATTCCGTGAGAACCGGAAGCCTGACTTTGACAGAGAACCCCTTTTCCACCGGCAGAATATCCAGTCCGTATTCTTTCCCATAGAGTAATCTGATACGTTCATTAATACTTAAAAGCCCTATATGAGAGGTATCAAGTTCTTTTTTTATTTTAAGCAGATCCTGGAGTTCATCGAATTTTTTTTCGGAAACCAGAACGCTGTCGTTGATGACGGTAATGATGAGTTTACCGGTGATTTTATAGGTTACCGCAATGTGTGTAAAGGGCAGGCCCTGATAGACGGAGTGAACAAAACAGTTCTCAACAAGAGGTTCGACGCAGAATTTCAAAATCTTCAGGTTGTCAATGGAATAATCATTCAGATCGATATCAAGGTTGAAGTCGAACTTGTCCCGGTATCTGATCTTCTGCAGGCTGATGTAACTTCTCAAATATTTAACCTGCTTGCTCATTGAAATTTCTGCATTATTATCACGCAGATCAAGCTGGAGTATGTATGCAAGGGCTTTGATACAGGCAAGAGCACTTGCACTGTCTTTTCCCTCAATTGCACAGACAATGCTGTCCAGCGTGTTGAAAAGAAGATGCGGACGCATCTTGCTTTGCAGTGCGTAGAATCTTGTTTCCGCCTGCAGCGCTGCCAGCTGCTGGTAATTTTTTGCCACTTTGAATGTGACCAGCAGGGTAAAAATAATTGCAATACTGCTGAGCATGGCGATAAAGAGGATGGCAAACCGGACCGTTGTCGTACTTCTGGCAATAAATCCTGCGGGTACGCAGACTGCAACGGACAGCCCTATGTCTGAGTCCCGCTGCATCATCCAGATTGTATTCTTTGTGGAAAATGTAAAGAGTTCCAGACTGTTGTCGTAGGAATTGAATTGCGGAAAAATATCATCCTGCTGGAGCGTATTGACGGTTTTTCTTTTGATGTTGTCAGTTGTCTCCAGCAGCAGTCCTTTATTATCATAGATGTTGATAATTACGGGAAGTTCGTGGTTGAGCAGACTGGTTTTCTGAACGTTTCTCATATTCATCAG
>DCFS01000316.1 GCA_002319875.1 Treponema sp. UBA1798
TGAACCGTCTCAGGCTGTATTGTATATTGTTCCCCTGCGGATAATTTTATTTCATGAAAAACAGTATATGTTCCTTCAGGAGGGGTACAAACAGGATGTTCTGAGGGGCTGCCGTTTATATACAGATATACAGTACCATACCTGCATCGGAACGTTTCTTCTTTAGCTTTTTTACCATTCAACGCCGGATGTCTATGTTCCGGACAGGTTTGAAAAGGAAATAAAACCATTTCCTTGGAGCACACCCTTTCCGTATTTATATAAGTAAGTAACTGCAACCCCGTATTCATTAAATCGTTCAGCCCGAAATCGGCAATTTCTATTTTATTCTTTTCTTCTTCTGTCAAAACAACAGAAGCTTTTTCATAATACACGCAGGCAAGTTCCCGTGCACATAAAAACAAACTCTTCGAAATCATATCAGGCTCCTGTTTACCATCAGCTTTTTACCGACCCTGCCGTCATGCCGGCAAGAAAATACTTCTGCGCAACAAGGTACAAAACAAGAATCGGCAGAGACCCCAAAAGACTCATTGCCATCATTTCATTCCATTCATAGGCATGCTGCCCCATCAGCTGTTGAATACCTATCGGCACGGTACGCATTTCCGTACTTTTAGTTAATGTCAGTGCAAACAGGAATTCATTCCATGCCTGCAAAAAAGTATATACACCGGTTGCTACGATTCCCGGTACCGATACCGGCACCAGGACTTTCCACAAGGCAAAAAAATTAGACCCGCCGTCGACAAAAACAGCTTCATCAAGAGCTTTCGGTAACGTATTAAAATACCCCGTCATCATCAGAATCGCATAAGGCAGCGTAAATACCAGATACGTCAATATCAGGGCAAGGTACGTATTGTAAAGCTTCAAGAAAACGACAAGACCGAAGTACGGAATAATAAGCGTAATCGGAGGAACGGTTTGCGTACCGATAATGAACATATTCAGCAGCTTCTTACATCTGAACTTATACCGGCTGAACCCGTAACCTGCCATAATTCCAACAAACAGTGTAAGTACAGTCACAACTGAAGCGACAAGATAACTGTTCAGGAAATACCTGATTTTTACGGGGTTCGTGCATATTTCTTTGTAAGCGGAAAATGTTAAAGCACGAGGCCACAATCTTGGTGGTAAAGAGAATATCTCCGTATTCGGCTTTATAGAACAGCAAAGCATCCACAAAATGGGAAAACCGGCATATATCAGTCCGATTACAAGACCGATGGCGACCACTATCGTAGTAATACGCCTTTTCCGCTTTATCGATTTTTTAGTTACTATCACCATGAAACTAATCCCTCGCCTTCTGATTTCTGATATAAAAAATAGCGACACACATCGACAGGATCAAAATTATAACCCCGCTGGCTGATGCTGGAGAAAATTTATATGTACTGAATGCCAGTTTATACGTATAGGTACTTAAAACTTCCGTGACATGAACAGGTCCGCCACCTGTAGTCATCCATACAAGCGGATGTACCTGCATTGTCCAGATAAAGTCGAGCATAGCGATGCTCACAATAATCGGTATCAGATGCGGTATTGTAATATGCCAGAACTGTTGTATGTCATTTGCGCCATCAATAGTTGCTGCTTCATAATAATCTTTTGGTATACCCTGCAAACCGGCAAGTATGCTGACCATATAAAAAGGATATCCTGCCCAGATATTTACAAAAGTCAACGCATGCAGTGCAAATTTCGTAGATGAAAACCAGGGAATATTTTTTTCAGTTATGTGTAGAACACCTGACACATAATTGACTACGCCACTGGGGTCCAGCAAAAGCCTCCAGATTATTGCAATAATGGTAGCGGTAAAGACCCAGGGAAGAATATAGATAACCCGCATCATACTTTTTACAATCGGATTCACCACTTTGGCATCGAGCAGCAACGCAAAAATCAAACCGACAGCCATATGAAAAATGACACTCATTATTGCAAAATATAACGTATTCCCCAGTGACAATCTGAAAATACCGTCAGATAGAACCTGCTTATAATTCGACAATCCGACAAACTGCGGATTTTTATTCATAATGACATTATCCATCACAGAGTATTTTATAACGACAAGTATTGGATACAGCATAAGCAGAGTCAGCAGAACTATTGCAGGTGCTAAAAAAAGATAGGGTCTTGTTCTATTTTTAATTTTATTCGATAGACAAAATTTATTAAATAAAAGCATATTTCCCCCTGAAGAGGGATCACCGGTAACAGAGATCCCCCCCCCTTCCAGTTATGAAATCCTGATTATTAAAAAGCTTCCATCCATTTCGCCTGTGCATTTTTTACAACCTGCGCAGCATTCTGTTTTCCATCAAGCATAAGCTGGAATTGTTCATCAAATTGCCGCATCAACTCTTCTGCAACAGGAAGACCTACAAATTCATTCGCTATATATCCTTCCTGAAAAATCTCAAAACCCTTCTTAAAAAGCGGATCAGTTTTTACAAAATCAGGAGTCGCGTATTTATTACCGGGAAACGCATTGGCAGAAGAAACAAGTTTACCGTTAATATCCATACTCATCAGATAGCTGACAAGCTTCCAGGCTTCCGCTTTATGCCGGCTGCCAGCGCTGATGCCGATCCCCCACGCAGCATAGGGAAGTCCGCGAGGTCCCGTATATCCGTCGGCTGCAGGAACTGCCGTTATTCCGAAATTCAATTTCGGATTACGCTGGCGGATCAAATTGATATGAGCAAGCGTATCGATCATCATACCAACGCGACCGTTAACGAATTCCTCAACTTTATCCTGTTCCTGCTTGGCAAAAGCTCCCGGGGAAATTACTCCCTCTTTATACATCCTGCCGATATAATCGAGTGTATCGGTAATATCATTTGTTTCAAGATTCGGTTTCCCATCTTTCATCATACTTTTACCCGAAGCCCACACCCAGGACATCACATCGTTCTGAATTCCATTGGGAGACTGCAGAGAAAGCGGAAGAATCCACCCGTACTGATTTTTTGAAGGATCCGTCATTGCTTTGGCAGCGGTATAGAATTCACTTCTTGTTGACGGCATCTGTTTTATTCCGGCAGCTTTGAGCAAATCCAGATTTACAAATACGGGATAAACAAATGTAGCGACAGGGAACATATAACTCTTACCGTTCAATTTAATAATCGTGGCAACGTTTTTCGGATCGAAACCGGTAGAAGCCATCAAACTGTCAAGTTCCGTAATAGCTCCCTG
>DCFS01000340.1:0-1365 GCA_002319875.1 Treponema sp. UBA1798
GTTTCTGTGTACTGGCAGCCATTGCAGTTATATGCTATGCTCTTTCTCTGAGAGTGTTCCGCTGGTAAAAATGTACAGGATAGGCCTCTTTTCTCAAATAACGAAAGTCTCTGTGAAAGCTCTCAGGTTTTATGAAGAAAAGGGGCTTTTCGTTCCTTCGTTCATTGATCCGGCAACCGGATACCGGTATTATGATTCGGAACAGCTCTTCAGGATGCACCGCATACTGTCGCTCAAACAATGCGGTTTTTCAATAGAAGATATCAGACTGGTTCTTTCAGGACGGAACGCCGGCAGACTTCTTGCAGCACAGAAAAAAAAACTTGAACAGAATATGAGGGATACGGCCGCACAGCTGGCGTCCATCAATTCATACCTTGACTGGATGCAGTCTGGTCCGGTACTTAATTACCAGATAGTGGTTAAACCTCTGCCGCGGATAACCGTATTCAGCTGCTGCATGACAGCGCATTATTACAGCGACCTTTTTGAACTTATTCAGCAGATTGTTAAAGAAGCATATCTGACTAATCCGGATATGAAAGTAAAGGATGATCCTCCGTACAATTTTATCAGATACCTTGACCTGTGTTATAAAGAAAACAATATTAAATTTGAATACTGCAAGGCAGTATATGAGGCAGGAAAGGAGACCGCCGGAATAAAATTCAAAACACTTGAAGCCGTTCCCCGTGCAGCGTGCGTAATGCACAAGGGTCCGTATGACAGACTGCCGGTTGCATACAGCGCGCTCTTCAAATGGATAGACGATAACAACCTCATTCCTGCTGACGGCCCCCGCGAATCTGAAATAGATGGTATCCGGAACAAACAGTGTCAGGACGAATGGCTCACGGAAATACAGGTACCGCTTGCATGAAGTATATCCCCAACTGTATTACCGTTGTCAGGTTTATCTGTTCTGTTCTGTTATTGTTTATTAAAACGTTCTCACCGGAATTTTTCATTTTATATATTCTGTGCGGTATAAGCGATGTTCTTGACGGTTTTATTGCACGGAAGACGCACACCGTAAGCCATACCGGGCAAATTCTTGACAGCTGCGCGGATGCAGTGTTCTTTATCAGTATGCTGGTTATCTATTTTCGTACGCTTACACTCCCTGTTCCGGTTACGGCAGCGGTACTGGTAATCTGCGCCCTGCGTCTTTCATCTCTTGCGGCGGGATTTATCCGCTGGCATAAACCGGCCTTACTGCACACGTATGCAAACAAGGCAGCGGGATTCACCGTCTTCTGTTTTCCGCTGCTCTATGTATTTCTGCCCCGGGCAGCATACGTAATCGTATGTTTAATTACAGGCTTTTCGGCAGCAGAAGAACTGGTAATTAACCTTACCTCAAAA
>DCFS01000340.1:1687-9919 GCA_002319875.1 Treponema sp. UBA1798
TGGAAATAAATTTTGTACTGTATACCCTGTGATCCGCAATATCCGCTGAGTTTCCGCGCAAGTGCGTTCCAATAATAATTGTCCCTTTCAAGATAAATCCGGCGGTAATATTCCGTATATTGCGGATACTGAGAGCGTATGTATTCCAGTATGACAGGTCTGTACGAACCGCGGAGCTTGAGGTTTTCAAACCAGTATTCATCAATAAAGCCGTGCGAACATTCGATTATTTGCCTGCAGTCGGTAATATACGGAAAAATGGGAGACATAAACAGGACCGTATGTAAACCGCAGTCATGAAGTTTTTCAAGTGCATACAGGCGGTCTGCAATCGGAGAAGCGCAATCCATATCCTGCCGGAATTTTTCATCAAGCGTGTTCACAGACATTGCGACAGTAAGATGTCTGAACTGACCAAGTATATCGGTATCCCGGAGAATAAGGTCTGATTTTGTTGATATACTGATATACGCATCCGTATTTACCAATTGCTCAAGTATGTCCCGCGTACACCGGTATTTTTCTTCATATTTATTATAACAGTCAGTAACGGAAGAAAGAAACACCGTTTTTTCGCTAAGTTTTTTTACATCGATTTTCTTTTCACACCGCTTGATATCGACGAAAGCTCCCCACTCTTCCGTATGCCCTGTATACCGCCTCATAAAATCTGCATAGCAGTATCTGCATCCGTGAGGACAGCCGACATAAGGATTGATTACGTAATCAATCCCCGGTAATCCCGATACGGAAAGCAGATCCTTTACTGCAATTTCTTTTTCTACAACGTTCATTTTACTTTTATGTATCGATACGTACCAGTTCACAGAGAGCTTTATTCCGGTAGATCAGATCCTGACGGGACGTAAATCCCTTACTTTCCCAGAATATATTCCCGTTTTCATTGTGGGTAAAAGCGACCAGCTGAACTTTTGTAATACCTTCCTTCTTCAGAGCCTCCAGCGCGGCGTCTACCAGCGCAGAGCCTATTCCCTTATGCTGTTCAGCTTTCACAACAACTGTATGATGGATCATACCACGTCTTCCGTCATGCCCGCACATAATGGCACCGATAATTGCTCCATTTTGTTCCGCCACAAAACTGGTATCCGGATTGCGGGTCAGATATCTTGAGATACCTTCGCGAGAATCATCAATATCGTTAAGCCCCATACCCGGTGTTGTTGTCCACAGCCGGTACAGGGCATCGTAGTCGCTGATTGTCATCGGACGTATATTCATAGTTTTATTCTCCTGTTTATACTTGTCTAACGGTATCATGTCTTATCTGGAAAAACAAGCGGATAACACGGCTCAAGTTCCATGTAGTAAACCATACATAAATGCAGTTTTTTCTTTATCTGCTTCAATTGCCCCTTCCGGTATCATAGAGAGGTACCGGAAGGAACTGGTATGGTTCACAAACTTGACAACCGTCCGGACAACAGAAATAATAAGGCAACGCTGATTTTATCATGCATTTTTAAACAGTGAAACCGGAGATGGAACGAAAGGTGTTTTCATACGACATGATCAGAACGATGAACGAAACGGAACTTGGTATCTATAAATATATCATCGCAAATATCGACAAGATTCCGTTCATGACAATCCGGGAACTGGCGGATGCAGTACAGGTATCCACGTCAACCATTCTTCGCTTCTGTACGACTGCCGGTTTTGAAAAATATGCGGCATTTAAGAAAGCCGTACAGTCAGAAAAGGACCGGCTCCAGGACACCCCGCCCCGCAACGATCTGAAGGAAATCCTCCGGTATATCAGCGGAACAAACACCGGTGCGTTTGAAGCGCACATCGAACGTGCAGCCGCACTCATCAGGCAGGCCGGCACAGTCGTTTTTGTCGGCCAGGGGTCTTCCGGGACACTTGCAAAATATGGTGCGCGATATTTTACGAACCTCGGAAAATTTGCAGTCGGACTCGAAGATACGTTCTACCCTGTGGGAAACAATTTTCCGCACGGTGGTGCGCTCGTCGTCCTGTCAGAAAGCGGTGAAACGCAGAATGTCAACAACTTTGCCATTCATTTTCAGAAAAAAAATTTCAGCATACTAAGCATTACCAACCGGCCGGATTCTACACTGGCAAAACTGTCGGACTGGAATATTTCATATATGATGGAACACGAGCGGATCAACGGCGGATACAATGCAACCACTCAGGTACCGGTTTTATTCATCATGGAAGCCATTGCCCGCCGTATTGATGAAAAAAACACCCTGTGACTTTTTTTGTAACAGCGCCCCGTATATAATGACAGCATTATGACAGAACTGGAAAAATGTATGGCAGGAGAACTTTATGACTGCCACAATCCCGTATTTCTCGAATTCAAGAAAACAGCCCGTGAACTGCTTGCCCATTACAATACGCTCGCCTACGACCGGCAAGCTGAAAAAAGAACCATACTTGAACAGTTGTTTGCTTCGATCGGAACAAATGTGTCAGTCGGACTTCCGTTCATCTGTGACTACGGACGAAATATCCGGATCGGCAGTAATGTCTCTATCAACATGAACTGTACGTTTATCGACTGTAATACGATTACCATCGGCGACAATGTGCTGATCGCATCCAACGTACAGATCTATACGGCAGCACACCCGGTCGAATATGCAGAGCGGATGAAAGCGGACTGGAATCCGGCAGACGGGCAGTATTTCTGTAATACATTTGCAAAACCCGTAACGGTCGGCAGCGGATGCTGGCTTGGCGGAGGCGTCATCGTACTGCCGGGAGTCAGCATAGGAGAACGTACCGTTATCGGCGCCGGAAGTGTTGTAACGAAGAACATTCCCTGTGACTGCGTAGCTGTCGGAAATCCCTGCCGTGTTATCAGAAAAATAAACGGAAACGCATTATGATAAAAATGATTGCATTCGATTTTGACGGTACGATCGGCGACACGATGGAGATGTGCGTCGACATATTCAAACAGACACTTGCGGCCTGTACCGGGCATCCCGTAAGTTACGAAGAAATTGCGAAGACATTCGGACTGAACGAACAGGGCATGCTGCAGCGGCTTGCCGGCGGCAAATGGGAACAGGCATATGAGGATCTGCTCATCCGTTACAGACAAAACCTGCCGCGCTGCAGCAGTCCTTTTCCCGGCATACCGGAACTGCTTGAAGAGTTGAAAAACAGACATATTCAAACCGCACTTATCACCGGAAAAGGAAAGGAAACCTGCGGCATAACGCTCGAACAATATCATATGACTCACGCATTCTGCGCCATAGAAACAGGACGGAACGACAAAGCGGAAAAAGACACCGCTATGGAACGCCTTATGACGGTATATAACCTGCCGTGCAGAGATTTCATCTATGTCGGAGATACACCGTCAGATGCCGAAGCCGCACACCGGGCAGGAGTCACCTGCCTCTCGGCAGCGTACGGCAGCACGGCTGATATTGCAGGCCTTGAAAAAGCAAATCCCGGCAATGTGTTCAGGACGGTACAGGCACTGCGGAACGCCATTATGAATTTACATGTTTCCGGTATTCCTCAGGAGAAATCATCGGTGCATCAAGGACAGCCTGCGTTCCGGCAGATATAACTCCTTTCTCACGGAACTCCGCACCTGCTTTTTCAGCAAAAGCAAGGTACGGAGTCGTAACCGGTACCGCTTCCGGAACGGAAAGCAGAGGAGCTTCGGTACAAAGAATCATCGGAATACCGGATCCGAACATACGACGGAACTGGAAAACCAGTGCATCATAGTTTCCTTTCCGGTCTGGAAATCCGCAACCGGAGACAAGTATCTGCTGCGGGAACCTTTCGCTTCTGCCGGAATGATACGTATTGCCGTCTTTGTTGGTATACTGGACCGGCGACGAAAGCGGCAGCAGCCTGTCCAGCAGAGCCTTACAGTTTGCAGGAACGCTGTAACAGTACAGCGGTGTCGACCAGATCACCAGATCAGCATTCATAATTTTTGCCAGCAATTCAGCGGTACCGTCTTCCTGTATACATACTCCCGGAGTCTTATACCAGCACGAATAACAGCCCAGGCATGGCTTTATGCTGGCTTTTAGTGTATCGATTATTTCCGCATTTTCTTTCAGCCCCCTGAGAAATGCACGCGTCAGTTTGAGCGTATCGCTCCGCACCCCTTTGGGAGAACCGTTTATTACAAGTATGTTCATGATACTGTCAATCTTACCATTGCCAGTACTACAAAACAACAAACGCTCCGTGGAGTAGCAGTACAGAGACGAATAATCAACAACCCCGCTGCTTGCGGGGTTGTTGATTATTTTTACAAGCAATTCGTAACTTTCTGCCTGTTGTTAATATTAAAACATCAAAATGGGAATATGTCAAGAAAAATGTTTATAATATTTTCATAAAACTATTTTACTTGACATATATGATAATATTTGTAACAATAATGATAAATTTTTAACACACTTGGAGCCTATACGATGGATATATTGCAATGCGGATCTTCTATATTAAAAGAAATATCTGGCAGTTTCAGTCAGATAGATGTGTCTGAAACAAAAAAACTGATCGAACGGATCAAATTAGCCCGTCGCGTTTTCTTCGTCGGAGCAGGAAGGTCAAAAGTGATGCTGGCAGCATTCTGCATGCGGCTGAATCAGCTCGGCATTGAATCATATATAGCAGGAAACATTCCCTGTCCCCCTGCGGGGAAAGGTGATCTTGTCATTGCGGCTTCCGGTTCCTGCGAAACGCCTTCAATAATGGCAATACTGAAAAGACTTAAAAAACTTGATATCGATATTTTTTTATTTACAGCAAGCCCTGATACGGCTATACATGCTGTTGCCGATACAATCATGAGAATACAGGCTCCGTATACGCTCAGCGGTAATGAAGGAACCAGCAGACAGCTGATGAGAACTCTGTTCGAACAAACTGTCTTTATCATTGGGGAAACAATTGTCGAAGAACTGAGTGCCGATACTCCTGTTGAAGAAATCGTCACCAAGCATACAAATCTGGAATAAGGAGAAACTATGAAAACAACATTTTTGGATCTGTCAATCGGTCAAATCGGGTATGTGGTGAAAGACGTCGATTCTATCATCAGAGACTATTACGAAAAATTCGGAATCGGAGACTGGAAAATTTACACATATGGAGCTCCGCTGCTGAAATTCATGAATTATCACGGAAAACCGATCCAGTATAAAGCGAGAATCGCACTCAGCTATTTCGGTAAAACCAGAATCGAACTGATACAGAATATAGAAGGACAGACTATCTATACCGATTTCATCGAAAAACACGGGTATGGGGTTCAGCATCTGGGCATCTATGTTCAGGATATAAAAAAAACTCTCAAGGAAGCGGAGGATGCCGGTTTTTCCGTCGTCATGGGAGGAGGAGGCTTCGGACTGGATGACGATGGACATTTCGCCTATCTTGATACGGAGAGTGTCTACGGTATTACCTATGAATTAATCCAGAGACCGCTGAGACGGCATGAACCGGAAGCCGTTTATCCGGAATAACAGACACCCCTTCTCTGTTCCCGCAACTGTCATTAAGGTAAAAGAATATACAAGTAACGGAGAAAATATGTTATAATTATAACAATATGGACGATTTTCAAAACAGTTTTACTTTAAAAGATGACTCCGGGAACATTATACGAGTAGGTAATATGGACACACTGAATGAACGGCAGATGCAGGAAATAGAGCTGATAAAAAATGCCCATTTTCTGACTATCAAACAACTGGCACAGTCCCTCCGGGTATCGGAGATGACTATCAGAAGAGATATTCCTCTTCTTGTTGAAAGAAAATTTGTTTCCCAGGTATTCGGAGGGGTCGTATCCGCAGGAATACACGACGACGAACGAAAATATGTCATAGAAGATGAAATAAGTAAAAACAAAAATCTGAAACTGAAGATCGCTCAGAAAGCCGTTACGTTCATGCAGCCGAACGATGTTATCTTCTTCGATTCCGGAACGACGATACAGCTTTTAACAGAGCAGATTCCACAGGATTTTTTCTGTACTGCCATTTCATCCAGTTTCAATGCGTTGTGTGTTCTTGCAAAGCTTGAGAACAGTACAGTCATTACTCCGGGCGGAGTCTTTTCACATAAACCGGGAGTATTCTACGATCTGGAATCGATCAGAGCGATACGGAGATACCGTGCAAATATCGCGTTCATGGGTGCTACTGGTTATGAACTGGAAATGGGACCGACCTGTGCATATATAGAGGATGCGCCCTTAAAACAGGCGATGATAGAATCGAGCAAAACTAAAGTACTTCTTATAGACTCTTCCAAATTCGGGATAGTCAGTACCTGTTCTTTTGCCAGGATCAGCGATTTCACCGTAGTCATCACTGATTCCGGAATCCCGCCGGAGTATGCGGAACAGCTCAGGGCCAATAAAGTGGAACTCATCATAGTCTGATTCCTTAGATTGATTCTACAGATGAGCTTGTCCCGATATTCTGGTAAACGGCTCTTCGTTCTTTTTTTTGTGCGGGACAGGCCACCACTCACACGGGAAATGAAAAAGCTCCTATACACTGCCGTGATTCATCTGTACTAAGCGAGTCTCTTTACAAAATGCATTATATCTCCACGATACAGCCACCTGTCAATTTTTTCCAGAACTGTATAATTGTAATTAAGTTTCTTAAAAAAATCCGGAGTTTGAAAACGGTATACATTTACATATGCATTTCGTATACCTGCAGCACTGGCACAATTTTCGGCTTCTTTCACTAATTTTTTCCCTATTCCCTTTCGTCGATATTTTTCTTCTACCCATAATACTTTGATGCAAAGCCATTCCATCGACATGCTGGCCGTTATTCCTCCGACAGGTTTATGATCCTTATTGTATTCAATAAAACAAATCTCCCTGTAATCTTCAGGTGTTGAATTATTTTTATTATAAGCTTCCAGAGATTGCGTAATATAATCTATTTCATCTTTGCCAGGATCAGGATTCGCTATCTCTCCCCATTTATCTTCCTGACCAATTTTTATTCCGCCGTCAGAGTTCTGTTCCCGGATATATTTAGTATACGCAAGCGTTCCTGTTTTTCTTCTGTATATTTGTATCGTACCGCTACAGTCTGTAAGTGATATCGTCTTGTCTAAAAAGAATTGGAAAGCGCCAAAATCATTCAGGAAATAATAAGTCCACGCTTTCTCCAGTGGCGTCACCCACAGTTTTTTCCCTGTTGAGCTGATCTTTGTAAATCCTTCATCCGTTATAGCATATAAAGAGCCATGTTCACCGAAAAAATACTGACGCCTGTCATGTATTTTCCCCACGAAAGAACCTTTAAAATAGATGCTTCCTTCGTAGTAAAACAAATCGGGAAGGAAATTCAATACCCATTCATCATCTGCCAGAAGGTCAGGATGTCTTTTTTCATGTATAAACCGCTGATCTTTATAAACTGTATAACCGTCATCCATACGGCCTTCCATATACATAAGCTTTTCTTGCTGAGCTGTATCAATAATTGTAATCCGGTCATTGCTGGAATTGGTACTTGCGAAGCCCCTTGCAATACGTTCTTCCAGATAAAAAGCATATTGACTTCCTAACATCCGGTGTATAATGTCAGAAAACTCAGCGCCGTTTGGATAACCGCACTTACATTTCGGGTTATAGGAAATTCCTTTCACCGTGTTCCAGACATATGAGATAAAATCAACGACTTTCTCATCCAAGACTTCTTTATCATTCATAAGTTTATCCCTACAGCCGATATCTTTTTTTACCACTGTCTCATACGACATGCATTGTTTCAGCCTGTTTCGCTATACAGCGAAACAGTTCATTATATGTGATTAAAACAGTATTTTTAAAACCTGTCTGCCTTTTGGAAACGCCTCGCGTATCAAAGGATACAGTTTTTTTTCTCCTCTGTACATTCTGGAATACCGATACGGACGGAGAACAATACTTTAAAGAAATGTGCGCGTGAGTTTGAACGTCTCACTCCTTTGATATAATGAACATATTAATTACAAAAATCTGATTTCATTGAAACAATCCAGCTCCCGACTGCCTGTGCAAGCAGGTACTGCTGCTTCAGAACAGCCTTTCCGGTTTCGGAGATTTCCGGCAGTTTTTCTTTAGCGGAAATATTTTCTTTCAGTGAAGCCGTCAGTTCCTGTATGCCGTTTTCAATACTGATTAGACATGCTTTCTGCTTTTCAGCAGAAAGATTCTGAAGATTGACTATGACA
>DCFS01000017.1:0-254 GCA_002319875.1 Treponema sp. UBA1798
TAATATAAACCAAGATGATGATTTTTCCCGACTATTTTCGAAAGCATAATCCGGACAAGTTCCGTCAGCGATATTCCCACCAGTTTCCGTAAATCCTGTTGTTCAGGATATACAACCGGAAGCGTACGGTAAAGATTGGTATAAGCTTCAATAACATGAAGATTTGTGTTCATTGATTTTGCACAATTCATGTCTGACTGCGACAACTGCATATCGGCAGTCGGTTTCCAGTCTTCTGAAAGCGCTTCAATATA
>DCFS01000017.1:521-4952 GCA_002319875.1 Treponema sp. UBA1798
CCTCCATTGACAGGGTCTTTTGCATAACGCTCAAGCAGTGAATATAGTGCAAGGGCCCGGTCCATAACCACTGTCGAAGGATATTCCTGCTTCAGGACTTCTCTGAGAGCCGCACTATATTCGCATAAGGCATACAAAGCGAAAGCCTGCCCATACACCTGCTTTTTAGGGACCGCAGGTGTACCATCCGGCTGTATAAGCCAGTACATGCCTCCATTGAGCGTATCAAAAAAATGTCTGCGGATCGACTGAAACGCAAATCCCGCAGTTTTCATATAAGCGGCATTGTTAAAAAGCCGGGACGCAGCACTGTATGTCCACAAAAAACGGGCAGTCATAACTATAGAGCGGTTTGCCCGTGCGTCAGGAACATTGGCTTTGTCGATGGCGCCATAAAAACCTTCGTTTTCAGTATCTATTGCATATTTTTCCCAGTAAGGCAGGATGTTTCCTACGAGATGCTTTTTTATCTGTTCGTAAAATGTTAAGTCCATATCATTACTATACAGCCGGAGACTTGCTTCCGTCTATGGGGTACATAAAAGCTGCAGAAGGATTTTTATATTGAAAAGAAATCCTCTGCAAGTTATCATGGTTCCATGAAAAAGACAAATGCAATGCGTATTCTCGAAAGTGAACAGATACCGTTTGAGACATCTTCGTATGAAGATGACGGCGAGCATACGCTTGAACGCGGCGCTGCAGAAATGATGGCTCACAAGCTCGGCATAGATCCCGCATGCGTGTTCAAGACAATCGTTATGAGAACGGATACGAAAGAAATCTGCGTATTCTGCCAGAGCGCAGTCAACGAAATAAATCTGAAAAAAGCCCGCGCTGCGGCCGGAGCAAAAGAAATTGTTCCTGTAAAACCGGAAGAACTGCTGGTACTTACCGGGTATGTCAGAGGAGGATGTTCTCCGCTCGGTATGAAACACCAGTTCAGGACCTTTATTGACATTCAGGTACTCCGTTTTCCCAGTGTCTATATAAGTGCAGGGACCCGCGGACAGCAGATAATCATTGCCCCGCAGGATCTGGTAAAGGCAGCAAACGCTACCGTATGTGATCTGATCCTTGAAAAGGAATAAACATGGAAACGCAGTCTCTTGAGGGAACCTGGAAACTGTCCGGTGCAGGAAAAATAGGTACTGCCCAAATTCCGGGAGATTTTCATACCGCACTCTTAAATGCAGGCCTTATTCCCGATCCCTATTACGCGATGAATGAATCGGATGTACAATGGGTCGGCAAAACGGACTGGACCATCGAAAGAACTTTCGAATTTCACAGAACAGGACGAAAAAGGACATTTCTGTCTCTCTCCGACGCAGATACATTTTTTACGATTTACATAAATGGCACAAAAGCCGGTAGCGGTGAAAACATGTTCTGCCGCTACCATTTCGACGTTACAGAATTACTGACCGACGGAATAAACACTATCAGAATTGTTTTCGCTTCTGCAGAAAACCATGCAGTCCGCACGGGGGAAGAATTACCGTATCCGATCCCTTATAGTATTTATCCGGTTTACTCACCCCACAGAAATCTCGTGCGGAAGGTACAATGTCACGCAGGCTGGGACTGGGGTCCTTGTCTCATGGTCTCTGGAATTTACGGAAAGATCAGACTTCTGACAACAGCGTACGGCTGGTTTGAAAACGTTACCGTTCAGTACAGGCATAAAAAGGGATCTGGAAGCGATGATGATATCTGGAATGCTGATATACAGGCGGAATATGTTTCACTGTGTAATGAAAACCTCCCGTTTGATTTCCGCATAGATGACACTACCCGTTCACTGTGTGAAAAGTCTGCAACATACGGTATAAAAACCGGTCAGAACACGCTGCGGACAAACCTTGAAGTATGTAATCCGGAATTATGGCATTCAGCAGATGAACTGAAAGACTGCGGATTGACGGAAAATCACCTGTATAATCTGTCGGTGCGCACAACCCGGAATCAGGACAACACTGATACGGCTGACATAATAAAAAAGATCGGTTTCAGAACACTTTGCGTTGTAACAGAAAACGACAAAATAAATGCAGACGGGAAAGAGGGAAAGAGTATGACTTTCGAACTGAATAACCGGCCTGTGTTTGCGAAAGGCGCGGACTGGATTCCCTGTGATGCACTTCCGTCCCGTCAGACCGAAAAAAAATATACGCAACTCCTGACCGCCGCAGCCGGTGTAAATATGAACATGCTCCGGGTCTGGGGTGGCGGTCAATATGAAAAAGATATCTTCTATGATTTGTGTGATAAGCTGGGTATCATGATATGGCAGGACTGCATGTTTGCCTGTTCTCTCTACCCTTCTACGCCTGATTTTCTCAAAAATGTCACCCGGGAACTTGATTACCAGATTCCAAGACTTCAGTCACATCCATGCATTGCATTATGGTGTGGCAATAATGAAGATATAGGAGCTATAAACTGGTATGAGGAATCACGTAAAAACAGGGACAGATACATCATCGATTACGACAGGCTTAATAGTGGTGTCGTAGAAAAAGCAGTAAAAAAATGGGACCCCGGCCGTTCATGGTGGCCCAGTTCTCCCAGCGCCGGTCCTGATGATTACAGCGATAACTGGCACAACGACAGCAGGGGCGATATGCATTTCTGGAATGTGTGGCATGAAAAAAGCAGTTTTTCTGCATACCTTTCAATAATGCCGCGGTTCGTATCGGAATTCGGATACGAGTCGTTTCCTGGAGCAGAATGTATCACTCATTACGTACCCCGAGATGAATGGAATATGACAAGCCCCGTGATGGAATACCATCAACGTTCTGCAGAAGGCAATTCAACAATACTGGAAAACTTTTCACGGTATTTCCGCTTTCCGGACGGATTCCGTAATATGATTTATCTGAGCCAGGTTCAGCAGGCCCTTGCAATCAAGACGGCGGTAGAATACTGGCGGACACTGAGACCGTATTGTATGGGATCAATCTTCTGGCAGCTCAACGACGTATGGCCGGCGGTATCGTGGTCTTCCATTGACTATACGGGAAAGTGGAAACTGCTGCAGTATGCAGCAAAGGATTTTTATGCTCCGGTCATGCTTTCGCTTTACAGTAAAGACGGGGAATACGTCGCAACGGTCTGCAATGATACCGGACATACGCTCAATACGGATATTTCCATACATATTCTGCACTTCGACGGAACACCTGCAGAACAGCCGGTAACGCTGCATGAGCGGATACAAAGTGATTGTGCCTGTGCGGTCTGGAAGGAAAAAACGGAAACCCTGAAAGAAAAAAAGGAAAAGTGCTTTATCTATGCGGAATTGACTGCTGCGTCCTGCGACGGACATACTTATACTTCGGAGAATACACTGTTTCCGGCGTTATATAAACAATCCCTGCTTGAGCAGCCGCAAATTACTAAAACAGTAGAGGCTGTTTCAGAAATGGCATTTGCGGTTACGCTGGAATCTGTAAAGCCGGCATTTTTTACCACAGTCGACTGTGCCGGAATTCAGGGAAATTTCAACCGTAACCTCGTGACACTCTTGCCCGGTAGAAAAAAAACGCTCATCTTCACGGCAGACAATAAAACAGACCTCCTGGAACTGAAAAAGGCGATATCTGTTATATCGCTTCGTGATACCTATTGAAACAAATTATTTCATCAGGCGGTTATAAAACCGGACTGATTTTATGCATAGTATTCATTCCTTTATTGCGCCTTCAGAAACACCTTCCGCTAATCGTTTCTGAAAACAAAAATATATGATCATAACCGGAAGGGTCGCAATAATAAGAGCTGCCAGTTGCCAGCCCATCTGGACTCCTGTTCTGCTGGAAAACGAAAAAACACCAACGGGCAGAGATTTCGTCGCTTCCGAACTGGCAAAAATCAGAACAAGAAGAAATTCATTCCATACACTGAGTCCGTTCATTATCGATATAGTTATTATTACCGGTTTCGTCATCGGTGTAATAATCGAAATAAAGGTACGGAATGCGGAAGCTCCGTCAATATATGCCGATTCGATAAGACTCGAAGGTAATCCGTGAATAAACTGAGAAGACAATAGAACTGCCATAGGAAGTCCGAATGCCGTATACACAAGAATAATACCTATATGCGTATCGGTCAGTTTCATTTTCGTAAGCATAAGAAACAAAGGTATCAGTACCTGATTTATATCGATAAGATACCCCAGACCTATAACCGCAGCAACAGCTGCAGCAAGTTTTCTGTTACACGGCAGTTTACTCACAGCATAACCGATCATCAATCCGAACAGAACAGAAAAAAAGGTTGATACGAGCGTATAAAGGATACTGTTCAGAAATTTCATCGTCAGTTCACCGCGAATAAAGGCCGACGTATAATTCCAGCATACGGTTTTCCAGAAAATCATATGCTGTATCTTAGATGGGAACTCATGAACATACACCATTT
>DCFS01000109.1:0-7707 GCA_002319875.1 Treponema sp. UBA1798
CTACAACAGTTTCCCCAATGTCGAAAGCAGAACACTTCCGATTATCAATATAATAGCGCCACCCAAACGTGAAGATATTTGTGCAAAGGGCATCAGTTCCATACGATCGGCCGCAGACAAGACAGCCACATCACCGGTACCTCCCATGTTAGACATACACAAACCGGCTGTAATACCGGACTCTACAGGATAAAAACCAACCAACTTGCCAACAATTGCGGCACCAGTAAAAGCACTGACACAGGTTGCCAGGCAGAGTAAAAGGTATGTTAAGTTAAAACTTTTAATTATTGTCCCAAAACTTAAATAACATAAACCGATTCCCAACAACAGCGTGGTTGTCAGATTTTTCATAACGAACTGAAACCATTGATAACATGCTATTTCAATATTTTCAGGGATAACATTCAAGATCTTGCAGACTGCAACCGAAATGATCATCCATGCGTATGCATGTATGGAAACAGCAGGTACAAGTTTGTCCCAGATTCCGGCCACAATATACCCCCACGCAAAAAAGGAACATGATACGAGTAATCCGATACCAAGAGTTTTAACTTCAATATGCACACGAAGAGCTTGGACTCTTGGACTGATTTCCAATTCTGACGCATCACATCCGGTTTTCATTAATGCACCCTGCCCGTTTAATTCCTTATTGGTAAAAATTCTAACAACCATACCTCCCAATACGATAGAAATAGCGTTACCGATTGCTACTGCCGGTGTCATAATAGATACAGCCTCAGACGCTGTCATCGTGCCGGAGCTCTCAAATATCTTTGAAAGAGGAACAGCCCCTGCCCCCATGCCTCCTCCCATAATAGGAAGTGCAATCAGCAGCAGAGATTTGATGACACCATACCCCATAATATATCCTATCAAAGAACACATGGAAAAAGAAAGAAAAAGGCCTCCGAAAATAGCAGGAAAATAGCGGGCAGCCGCCCTTGCCAGCAGTTTCCTGTTCATGCCGAGGATGGAACCGCTGATCAATGCTGCAATATAAAAATCAAGAAAAGCGCCTGTCGGTTTAAAAAATGTATTGATATTGCCCAGCAGATCAAAATTTTTCATCAGATGCATGTTATAAATTTTTGTTCCGTCCGGCATGGTTTTCAGTAACGCCGGCAACAGGTTAAAATAAGCCATCAGTGCAGAACCAAAAATGACAACAATTGCACCGCCACCAAGATAAGACCTGATAATGGGAGTCCGTTCACCGATTTCGTTCAGAATTGTCCCGAGGACAATCATAAAAGCAAAACACCCTGCCATCCCGGAAGGCAGAACACCCAAATAAGTTGCCCCAAGCACGATTACGGAAAGAATAATAAAGTACTGCCAAGGAAGATTAAACAACATAAAGCTGGTTTGATTTGTTGTCTTCGTTTTAATTTGATCAGTCATACTGATACCTCCTTTTTAATTCATAAGGTAAAAACAATGCCGGACATAATCAGCTTTTCAAAGTGATTACATTCACGCTGCATTTTAAAACTGCATGTTATCAAAGTTTCCCTGCGTGGTTACCAATAATCGGGTAAACAGAATCAACCGCGATTCTTCCGTTACAGCCTTTTCCTGTTCAGCAACGGGCAACGCCCGTTGCCCTGGCCGCTTCAGCCACAGCCTTTGCTACGAGCGGACCAACGCGGGGATCAAAGGGCGTTGGAATAATATATTCTTCACTTAACTCATTATCAGGAATAACGACGGAGAGAGCCCTTGCAGCAGCAAGTTTCATTTCTTCATTGATATCACTGGCACGAACATCGAATGAACCGCGGAAAATTCCCGGGAAGGCAAGAACATTATTAATCTGGTTCGGATAATCGCTGCGTCCTGTTGCAGTTATTCTCGCCCCAGCGGCCTTTGCCTCTTCAGGAAAAATTTCCGGAGTAGGATTGGCACAGGCAAATACAATGGCATCTTTATTCATGGATCGTACCATATCGCCTGTAACGGTATCAGGAGCCGATACACCGATAAATACATCAGCTCCCTTCAGTGCGTCCGCCAGTGAACCACGGACTTTTTCTGGATTTGTAATGATAGACATTTCTTTTTTAATCCAGTTCATTCCCTTATCTCGACCTTCATAAATTGTACCGGTCCTGTCGCAAAGGGTAATATTTCTTGCTCCTGCAGAAATCAGCAATCTGGTAATCGCAATAGCTGCAGCCCCTGCTCCGTTGACTGTGACCTTGATGTCTTCCATCTTTTTATCCACTATTTTTAAGGCATTGGTCAACCCGGCGAGTGTAATAACCGCCGTACCGTGCTGATCATCGTGAAATACAGGGATATCGCATTTTTCTTTCAGTTTCCGTTCTATTTCAAAACAACGAGGTGCAGCGATGTCTTCCAGATTAATACCTCCGAAAGAACCCGATATCAGATATACTGTATTAACAAATTCGTCAACATCTTTCGTTTTAACGCAAAGCGGAAAGGCATCAACATTGCCAAAACTCTTGAAAAGTACACATTTCCCTTCCATAACAGGCATACCCGCTTCAGGGCCGATATCACCGAGCCCAAGTACAGCAGTTCCGTCTGTAATTACGGCACACAAGTTCCAGCGTCGAGTCAATTCGTAACTCCTGCTGATATTTTTTTGAATTTCCAGGCAGGGTTGAGCGACACCAGGAGTATATGCTAAGGATAAGTCTTCCTTTGTTTTGACCGGAACAGTTGTGATAATTTCTATTTTCCCTTTCCATTGTTTATGAAGTCTCAAAGACTCAACAGCGTAATCCGTATGATCCTCCTTATGTACAAAAAATAACGTCACATTCGCAATGCAGATCAATTTTTTGCAAACTGACGAATCTTTTTTTTAGTATGTATCCGGATATTTGGAAATAACATACTTTTGTAAGTATTATAAATATTAGGAAAGTAAAAAAAACGAAAAAGAATTCAATTTCAAAACAGGATTTTCATAAGAGAATAAAACATGTATAATACAGACAACTTTATAACAAAATGTTATTTATAAACACGTCTATAATTTTATTTGGAGGCTATATAATGAAAAAGGGACTGCAAGTGGCGGCACTTGCTCTTTTGGGCAGTGCACTGATGTTATTTTCACTAACATCCTGCAGCAAAGGTTCCGGCGTAACGTACACACCGGGTGTGTACGAAGGGACGGGTAAAGGTAACAACGGAGACGTAACGGTCAAGGTAACGGTAACAAAAAATAAAATTACCGCTGTCGACGTTACTCAGCATTCCGAAACACCCGGCCTCAGCGATAAACCTATCGCTGAAATTCCGGCCGCTATTGTAAAAGAACAGTCGCTCGACGTGGATGTCATATCCGGCGCATCGCATACGAGCAAAGCCATTCTTGAAGCAACGGAAGCGGCACTTGTCAAAGCAGGCGCCGATGTTGCACTGCTGAAAAAAAACGGCAAAAAAACAGCAGCTGTTCCCGGAAAAGATGAAGATAAAACAGCCGACGTCGTCATAATAGGCGGTGGTGGTGCAGGACTTGCCGCAGCCGTATCTGCAGCCGGTAAAGGTGCTTCTGTTATCGTCATTGAAAAAATGGGAGTAGTTGGCGGCAATACCATTATCTGCGGCGGTATCTATAACTGCCCTGACCCCGAACTCCAGAAACCTGCAGGAATTGAAGATTCTGTCGCACTGTATGAAAAGCAGACGTGGGAAGGCGGCGACAAAGTCGCGAAAAAGGAACTGGTCGACGTACTTTGCAGCAATGCATACGACGGCCTGCAGTGGCTCAAAAGTCTGGGCATGAAATTCTCAGACAAAATATCACAGGGTGCCGGTTCCCTTTACCCCCGTACTCACACATCACTTGACCGCATGGGTACCGGATATATTAAAGCATATATGGATTATATCCGGAAAAACGACAAAATACAGTTATTCACGTCTACCAAAGGTGACAGCCTGATTACCGACAGTACGGGACGGGTTACCGGCGTTAACGCGACAAAGGCGGACGGCGGCAAACTGACGCTCCATGCGGATAAAGGCGTTATCATCGCAACCGGCGGTTTTGCGGCTAATGTTGAGATGCGGCAGAAATACAACACGTCAGGCAAATGGGCTGATCTCGGGCCGCAGGTAAAAACGACAAACGCCCCGGGAATTACCGGTGACGGAATCATCATGGCTGAAGCAATCGGCGCAAATCTTGTCGATATGGAACAGATTCAGCTGCTTTACCTCGGCAACCTGAAAGACGGCGGACTTACCCACTATCCGCCCCGCGATGTAAACGGTACTGACCAGATTGTCTTTATCAATAAGGAAGGCAAACGTTTTGTCCGCGAAGACGGCAGACGGGACGTTATATCTTCTGCAATCCTGAAACAGACAGACGGAATGATGTATATACTTGAATCGGGAGACGGCGATGCCGTACCGCTTGATACGATGAAAACCGCAGACGGCGAACCGATCCGCAATGCTGAAAAAGAGGGATACGTGCTGATTGCAGATACGATTCCTGAAATGGCACAGAAAATCGGCTGCGATGCGCAGACACTGCAGGCGACGATCGACACATTCAATAAATCCGTTTCTGCCAAAAAAGACGGATTCGGACGACAGCTGTATTCAACAAAACTGACAAAAGGCCCGTGGATCGCCTGTCCGCGTATTCCGTGCGTACACCACACGATGGGCGGTGTGCAGATCGATACGAAATGCCATGTCATCAACAAATCGGGGAGCATCATTCCCGGTCTGTATGCAGCAGGCGAAGTTACCGGCGGTATACACGGAGCGAACCGTCTCGGCGGCAACGCTGTTGTTGATACGGTTGTTTTCGGAAAACTTTCCGGTGAATCTGCAGCAGAAGGTATTTAAGGAAATACAGGGTCAGTTCCGGATTTCCATTTACGGGACTGACCGCAATTTGTCTTAAAATGCCGGAAAACAAAGTTTCCCCGGTACTGACGTGAAGCGTTTTCAAAACTCGTCTGAGTTTTGAAAACGCTTCATATATAAAACAGGACTTACCGGTAATGTAACGTACATACCGCAAGTCCGTTTTTTTTATAATCCGAACTGAGCATCAAGCCAGTCGTACGCGGCTTTCTGCTGCGGAGCCAGGAACTCGTGCTGGCCTCCGGGAATAATTTCTGTATGCAGCTTGTCTTCCGCACCGTTGGCAGCCCAGATTTTATGCATTTTTGCATAAGCCTCGCCCACACAGGTAAGCGGGAACAATCCGTCTTTTTCACCGTTATAGAACAGCATCGGTTTTGGGGCAGCAAGTCCGGCAACATCCGGGTAATCCAGATAACGGGCGATATACGGGTGAAGCATACTGAAAGCGCTCTGGCCTTTCAGCTGGTTATTACCGGGCACCATAAGTCCGGGCATTGTACCCATCCAGCAGACAGCGATACCTGCGGTAATATCGTCGCTCAATGCAGCAAGCTGCCACGAACGGAATGCACCCATGCTGAATCCGACACAGGCAACTCTTTTTTTATCAACGATATCAAGGTTTGCAAGAAACTTTGCGGCACGGACGTCTTCCTGTGCAATGAGACTTGCAAAACTCGTTCCCATGTTGAACAGATTGCATGCCAGGGCCTGCTGACTGTCGGTCTTGAAACCTGCAACAGAGCGGTCGCCCCAGCCAAGGGCATCGACACTCAGTACGACATATCCGCGTTTTGCAAGTTCGTCACCGGGGAAAGTACCGGTAAAAAACCGCTGTGACCATGCGGTTGCATTATCAAGTTTCGCCTTGTCCTCATCGGTGTTACCGAACGGTTTAACCATTTTTTCCTTGCCGATGGCAAAATTGGAACCATGATCGTGAAGCATAAGGGCAGCCGGAAATTTTGCGTTTTCCTTACCATCCGCTGCTTTCGGCACAAGCAGATACGCAAGTGTCCGGCTTTCAGCACTTACGTTATAAACAATTTTTTCCGCAATATAGGTACCCCGGTCTTCCTTATCAATCACAATCATATTGAAAGGCGTAACGTCCTCATAACTGATCATCAGATCGCGGGCCTTTTGAAGACCTGATGCCTTCCATGCCACAGGATCTGAACCATCTTTCCAGCCGAGCGCAAACGGCATTTTCGCTTTAAGTGCCTCATAAAATACAGGAATTGTCCTGTCCGGTGAATTAAGCGCAGTTTTCTGATATTCACTGCTGTCATCAGCGAAACATACAATGCCGCAGGACGCGGCAAAAAAAACACAGAGCAGTTTTTCCATAAAATTCTTCATCGATAATCCCCTCTTTCTTTGTTTTAAAATAAGGCGTTTTCAAAACCTGTCTGTCTTTTGAAAATACACCAAACAGCAATACAATTTTACTACGGTTTAGTAAAGATGCAAGTCCTGCCGGCAGATTTTTTATTCATACGCCTTCCGTAAATGAGGCGAGTTCTGCCGCCGGAAGCCGGAGCGACCACGGCTTCCATGTCATGTTTAACACCTATACTGAAAATAATGGCATGGACTGCTATACTACAGGCGGAGGTATTACATGAAAACTATACTTTGTTACGGAGATTCCAATACATGGGGCATCGATTATACCACCGGCGGACGGGTACCGTTTGCCGACCGCTGGCCGAACGTGCTGCAGCAGAAACTTGGAAGTGAATACCATGTAATTGAAGAAGGCTTAAACGGCAGGACGACAGCCTGTGATGATCCTTTTGACGAATACCCGGAAGCAAAAAACGGAAAAAAAAGCCTGATCCCCTGTCTGCGTTCACACTACCCTCTGGATATGCTCATCATACTGCTGGGCACAAACGATCTGAAAGTCCAGTTCTTCACAACAGTCGATCAGATAGCCGGAAACATAGGGGAACTGGTTCTCATGGCTCGAAAAGAACTGAAAATCAGGCAGAACCGTATTCCGGAGATTCTGATTGTTGCCCCGGTACTGCTGGGAGATACTATAGAAACTTCACCTTTCCGTGCAGCATTCGGAGGCAGAAAAGCGCTTGCCCCATCGGCAGCGCTCAGTGATAAACTCCGTCAAAAAGCCGAATCACTTTCCTGTCACTTTATTGATGCCGGAAAAATAGTACACCCGAATACGGTTGACGCGGTACACCTTTCAAAAGAAGGACATCACACGCTCGGACAGATTCTGGCGGAACAAATACAGACAATTTCCCTCTGATTTTTACCGGAGGCAGCCCGTTATACATATTTTGCAAGGGCCGCTATGTAGACATTTTCCGGTTCGACACCGGTAAACTGTTCAACGACCCTTCCGCCTTTAAAAATGAGAACGACAGGTATGTTGTCGATGCCGATACCGTACCGCGCGGAAAGAGGCTGGTTTTCAACGGCATTTATCCTGCAGAATTTAACCTTTCCCGCATACTCGAACGCCAGAGTTTCGATAACCGGTGAAAGCTTTCTGCAGACAGGATTCAGGATATCGTGGAACACCACGAAAACCGGCATACAGCAATCCAGTACTTCACCCTGGAAAGCAGTCTCATCAAGATCTATCGCCATATAACGCCCCCCGGGCAACTTTATATAGGCAACCTCTAAAAACCCACTTTCAGTGACTTTTTAGAGATGCCGTCGAGTTTTAAGTCGCTGTAATATCGCGGCTTAAAACATCGCACTTTCAGAGTTACCTCTAAAAACTTCAGTTTTTAGAGGTTTCCATAAGTACAAAGGTTTGCGTATGGATATAGGTTTTGAGCATTTATCAGAAATACA
>DCFS01000109.1:7936-8080 GCA_002319875.1 Treponema sp. UBA1798
CAAATCCATACTGTCAAGTACGCAGAAGAGCGACTTTCACAAAGGTTACAGACAGCTTGAATTAACGGAAGAAGCTGTTTATATTTTAGTAATACTGAAATAGTTAAAGAGCCGTTATAAAATGAAAACCTGCTCCAAAAGCAA
>DCFS01000061.1:0-333 GCA_002319875.1 Treponema sp. UBA1798
CGAAAGCAGCCTTCGCACCTGAAAGGGCCGCTTCAGCTTCGTTTCTGCCGTGAATAAGCGCCGTCACTTCATAGGCAAGCCGTTCCTTCGCTTCATTGATATTCCCGCTACATATTACGTTAATTTCGGTAACGGGCAAGAATGTAAACATGAGAAAGAATTTACGGACATCGGGGTCGGCAACATTCCGCCAGTACTGAAAAAACTCAAATGTACTAGTCATTGAGGGATCAAGAAAGATAGCCCCCTTTTCCGTTTTCCCCATTTTTTTGCCGTCGGAACGTGTTACCAGCGGGAATGTCAGACCATAACATTCATGTTCAGCATTCAATG
>DCFS01000061.1:708-3353 GCA_002319875.1 Treponema sp. UBA1798
AGCATAAGAAAATCGTAACTCTGTAAAAGCTGATAATTGAATTCAATAAACGACAGTCCTCTTTCAAGCCTCTGCTTATACGCTTCAAAAGCAAGCATTTTATTTACACTGAAACAGGAACCTATATCGCGAAGAAAATCGATATAGTTTAAATCTGCAAGCCAGTTTTTATTATTATCGCTGAAAGCCGTCCTGCCGTCAAAGCCGACAAATTTATCAAGCTGTTTTTCTATGCATCTGACATTATCATCAATCTGCTCATAGGAAAGCATTTTACGCATCTCAGTTTTACCGCTGGGATCTCCAATCCTTGCTGTTCCACCGCCGATGAGCGCAATACCGATATTTCCGGCAGTCCTTAAATGACGCAAAGCAAAGAAAGGAACCATATGTCCGATATGAAGGCTCGGCCCCGTAGGATCACAGCCCACATAAAAAGTTACCGGCCCCGCATCCATACGGGCAGACAATCCATCTATATCTGTACACTGCTGAAAAAATCCGCGTTCTTTCAGTGTTTCAAGAGCTGCATTCATTCCAATACCTTCAAATAAATATGATGTTATATTGTACCGAGATACCCCGGGAAGCGCAAGATATGCCACATAGATGACACCTGCCGCCCGATATGGTACACTATCTGTATGAATTACGGATTTTTCAAAGCAGCATGTGCAAGTCCCGATGTAACTGTTGCAGATTGTAAAAAAAACGCTGATAATATCATAACCTGCATCCATCAGGCAGCGGACCGGAAAACCTCACTGATTGTTTTTCCGGAGTTATGCATTACCGGATATACCTGCGGAGAACTCTTTCTTCAGAAGGTTCTTCAGAAAAGTGCCGCAGAGGAACTGGAACGCATCGCAGAAGCAACCTCTGGAAACTCTGTTCTGACAGTCATCGGACTGCCACTGCCTGTCAGAAGTTCTCTCTATAACTGTGCAGCAGTTCTTTTCAAAGGGAAAATTCTCGCTTTCATTCCGAAAACATTCATACCCAATTACAGTGAATTCTATGAACGAAGATATTTCACGCCTGCACCGTCGACAGGGGTGCAGAATATTTTCTTTTCAGAAAAATTCCCGGCAGTTCCGTTCGGTACAGATATTCTGATTATGGATCCCTCATGGCCGGATTTTGTCCTTGCCATCGAAATTTGCGAAGATGTATGGGTCCCTTCACCGCCGTCTGCCCGCCATGCGCTTGCCGGAGCAACAGTTATAGCCAATCTCTCTGCCAGTAATGAACTTATAGGAAAAGCATCTTATCGTCGGCTGCTGGTTACCTCACAGTCTGCCCGCCTTACAGGTGCATACCTGTATGCTGACGCGGGGCACGGTGAATCTACGCAGGACCTTGTTTTTGCGTCTCATAACCTGATCGCAGAAAACGGAACGATTCTTGCCGAGTCGCAACTCTTCAGCGGAGAGAGTATCTATGCGGACATTGATCTGGAACGACTTATGCAGGAACGCCGCAAAACAACGACGTTTGGACAAAATGCTGCCATGTCCGCAGAAGCACATACACCATATGTTGTCGTCAACGTCGATTTTTCCTGTTTGACTGCAGAAGAGGCTTTCCAGCTTGAACGTTTCATAGATCCGCACCCGTTTGTACCTGCTGATACAAAAGAAAGGTCGGAACGGTGCAGGGCGGTCATCACGCTGCAGGCAGAAGGCCTGGCAAAACGACTCAGGCATATACACGCGAAAACGGCAGTACTCGGCCTGTCAGGAGGTCTCGATTCTACGCTCGCCCTGCTCGTCACCTGCAGGGCATTCGATTTATGCGGAGCAGGCAGAAAAGGTATCCGGGCCGTAACCATGCCCTGTTTCGGAACAACAGACAGGACGTACCATAACGCCTGTGTTCTTGCAAAACTGGCGGGAGCGGAGCTGAAAGAAATTTCCATTGAAAAATCCGTATTGCAGCACTTTCTCGATATCGGGCAGGACGAGCATATTCACGATATTACGTATGAAAATTCTCAGGCAAGGGAACGGACTCAGGTTCTGATGGATCTGGCAAATAAAAACAGCGGCATTGTTATCGGGACAGGGGATCTTTCGGAACTTGCACTCGGATGGGCAACCTATAACGGGGATCATATGTCCATGTATGGAGTCAACAGTTCCATTCCCAAAACGCTCGTACGCTATCTTGTAAGCTGGTTTGCTGAAGATGCGGAACAGAACGGACAACATGAACTGTCGGAAGTTCTTCGCGATATTCTGGCGACTCCGGTAAGTCCGGAACTCATTCCTCCGGAGAATGGAACTATTTCTCAGAAAACAGAAGAGATTGTAGGACCATACGAACTGCATGATTTTTTTCTGTTTTACGTATTACGATTCGGCTTTTCTCCATCAAAAATACTGTATCTGGCAGAGCAGGCATTCAATGGCTCTTATGACAGAGTAGAAATATTTAAATGGCTGAGGTCATTTTATAGAAGGTTTTTTTCCCAGCAATTCAAGCGTTCCTGTATGCCAGACGGGGCAAAAGTCGGTACGGTAAACCTCTCTCCCCGGGGAGACTGGCGGATGCCGAGTGATGCCAGTGCATCTGCATGGCTTTCTGAACTGGACGCTATGGAACATAAAGAAAAGGAAAAATAATCACCAACCTCGACGCAAGCG
>DCFS01000321.1 GCA_002319875.1 Treponema sp. UBA1798
TGCGCAGCGTATCCACCGGCAGATTGAGAATGGAAGGGCAGAGTATTTTTCTTTTAGTATTCATGTGGTTATGTTCCTCTTTTTCCCGGTGCCGGAAACGAACGATTTTCTCATTACATGCCTCCTTTGTGGTTTTACCCGGTATATGCAGTGCCGGTTATACTATATTTTTGATATATTATAATAGTACAATATTGTATTGTAAGTATCAATAAAAATATCAATACTATAGTAATAGTAGTGTTTGTTCTTGTTACCATGTGGCTGCTGTTCAATAGCGGTGTCACGGACGGTATGAAACGTATCAAATCCTGGCTGCGATACCTTTAGAGAATTCTATACACTGCGGAATACGCCCGGGGAGGTGATTCTGCTAGACTCTTGTCAGAAACTTTCCGCTGGCCGCATCAAGATATCGGCCGTTTTGTACAACGGTTTCACCATTTATAAAACAGTATTTCAGGCCGCTGGCCGGCTGACAGGGATTTTCATAGGTTGCATTGTCCCGGAAATCTTTCAGCTTGAACACATTGATATCTGCGTAATTTCCTGCTTTTATTTCACCTCTGTTTTTAAGGCCGATTTTCTCTGCAGGAAGTAATGTCATTTTGTATATGGCTGTTTCCAGTGGAATCAATTTTTTATCTATAGCGTATTCTCTGAGGAATTTCGGGAACGCTCCGTAGAGTCGCGGATGGGGAACCGTCCCGCCACCATACAAAGAATCAGAAATCACCGAAACATATGGCAGCCGGGCAACATAATTTACATCTTCAGGATCCATGCTCATGACAATTATGCCGACTTTTCCCTCTTCCGCAATGTACAGGTCACATGCCAGATCAGCCGGAGTGGTATGCATCTTATCTGCAGCTTCTTCGAAATCAAGTCCCTGTAAATCCCGATATTGGTTACCTGCTGAAGAACAGATACGGATCCTGTTCCAACCGATACTTTCAACCATATTATCCCAATAAGAGAACTGCCTGGTTATGGACGAACAGAAGAGACTTCGTCCTGCAGAAGAATTGAGAAAAATAATAGTATCTGCAACAGACCCTTTAATACAGCAGGGAGGAATTAACGACTGTATAGTCGTGCTTCCTCCCTCATAAGGATAAAAGTCAGCACTTATATTCTGCCCTTCTGTCCTTGCTTTTTCAATTTTCTGAACAGCCTGATAAATGGATTTTTTCCAGTTTCTTATTCCTGTAGCTTTGAGGTGGCTGATGTTTAAGCGGTTTCCAGATGTTTTTGCGATATCGATAATCTCATCTATAGAAGAAACCAGACTGTCACCTTCACCACGTATATGGCAGCAAACCAGACCGCCGACACTGGAAACAGGTTTAATTAAGCGTATAAACTCTTCTCTGGTAGAATAACACTCAGGAGGGTACATTATGCCTAAAGAAGCTCCAAAGGCACCGGCATCCAGGCCTTCCTGCAGGACAGCTACAGCTTTTGCCATTTCTGCGTCAGTATACGGGGCGTTGGAGAAGCCTTTTATCGACGCCTTGATTGCTCCGGTTCCTGCCAGATATCCGAAATTCAGATGCTGCGGAACGGAAGAAACAGCTGTACTGTAATCATGGTAATATTCATAAACCAGACTCATAGGAATGTTACCAAGACAAGGCTCAATAAGATTCAATACATCCTTCCCGGAAGTTTTAGTAAATGGAACAGGTGCAAGACCGCAGTTACCTGCAATTACCGTTGTGATGCCCTGCAACGATTCAAGCTCACCAAATCTGTCATTGAGCATAGGCTGGTCATCACAGTGTCTATGAATATCAACAAATCCCGGTGTTACGACACAGTCTGATGCATCTATTACCGTATGGACACAGGAAGCATGAAGCTTTGCATCCGTATCGATTATGAGGTCTCCCTTTATAAGAATATCCCTCTTTTCCGGGGGTTCATCTTTGCCTGTATATACCAAACCATTACGGATTATACAATCCATACTTTTACTCCCTTTTCCTCTGCCGCAGTGTAAATTATCGTATATCGAAACCGCTGCGGAGTGTAATGTGTTTTGCATGGCCATCAGTAATCAGTACTGTCCGTTCACCTTTTTCCATATCGAAATAATTATCGCTGAGAGTAAAGTCTGAATCATCACTTGAAATTTCAACATACCGGGCATACGCTTTTGATAATACCGTAATTTTGTTATCATCCAGTCGGTAAGACAGTTCCGGATTGGCAAAATGGTAATATTTCGGGTTAGTAAAAAGCACGGAACCGGAAGAAACGACCAGACCGCCAATCAGGAATTCGAACGAAAGATGATTATGCAGAAAATCGGTATTATGGAAATCAAGTGATTCTGCCCACAGACTTGAGAGCGGCTCTACAGTGATTTCCTTTTTGCCTTTCTGCAGTATGTTCGAGAATTCATCGTTAAGTGTCCACTGAAGAATTCCTTTAACGTGTTGCCGGGTCTCATTTGCAACAGACAGACGCGCACGAGTCGGTACAGGTCCTTTTTTTTCATAGACAATAGAGAACGTATCCTGTGCCTCACCATATTCTTCACAGCTGACCATGACAGGAGCAAAAAATCGCTTTGCATAATAGTGCAGAGCCTTCCAACGACCAAAGTAGTCGATGGATGCCCATGAAGCGACCGGCCATATATCATTCAGCTGCCAGTAAATTGCTCCCATGCATCTGCCGCGGTTTCGCCGCCAGTGTTCTACACCATATTTGATTGCTTCTGCCTGAAGAAGCTGTGATGCGTAGACCAGCGTTTCGAATTTTGACGGATAGAGGAATGTCATAGAGAGATACGTGAGTATTTTTCCGTTGGCTCCTTCATTCCGTTGATGCATCTCCATGATACGTGAAAATACGTTGTGATCCTCCGGTTTAGTGAACGAATTGATTGTCTTCATGCACGGGAAAGACTGAAAACCGAATTCAGAGACATATCTGAAAAAGAACTTACGGTATTCAGAGAATGGGACACCTCCGTGCCATACTTCCCAGTAATGTACATCGCCACGGTCAGGATCATCAGGATTATCAAAACTTCCGCCTGATGAAGGTGAAGAAGGCCAGTACGGTGTTCCGGGATCTATGCGGTGCAGTATGTGCGGGATTATATGTTCATACATCCGTATATAAATGGCTTTTGTTTTTTCAGAACCGTCATATGTATATGATGTTTCGAATTTTTCCATTTCATTATTTCCGCACCAAAGACCGACACTTGGATGATGCCGGAGACGCTTAATATTTTCTTCGATTTCTGCAGTGATATTATCTTCAAAGTTGTAATCAAGCGGGTAATTAGCGCAGGCAAACATCATATCCTGCCATACGACAAGTCCCAATTCATCACATGCATCATAGAATGCATCTGCAGGATAAAAACCGCCGCCCCATACACGTACAACATTGAAATGTGCAGCTTTACATTGTTCAAGAAGTTTTCTTGTACGTTCGGGTGTAATCCTTGAAAGAATATTGTCTTCAGGAATATAGTCTGCACCCATGGCAAAAAAATCGACGCCGTTCACACAATGTGAAAAACTTTCTCCCCATTTATCTTTCTTGCGGCTGAGTGTCATTGTCCGCAGGCCAATCCTTTTTGTAGAAGAGTCTGCTGTTTTTCCCTGCTCGAGCAGTTCCACTTTTACCGTATACAGCGGTTGTTCACCAAGACCGTTCGGCCACCAGAGCCGGGGAGATGGAACAGAAAAAGATTTGTCATTTTGCAGTTCATATATACTACCGTCCGGAGCGGTCATTGTGATTTTGATTTCCGCATTTCTGCTCTGCTGTACTTCTGCAGTAACGGAAACGGTGTTTCCGTTGTATTGCTGAGTGATATATATGTCCGTAATTTCGGATGAATCGATGCCTGCAAGGCGGATGTCTTTCCAGATTCCTGCATCGGGAAGACGAGGCCCCCAGTCCCAGCCGAACATGCAGTGTGCTTTGCGTATCTGCGGGAACCCCCGCATTGCATGGATACTTCCGCCGGTATGATTCAGCGAATCCCTGTCTTTTATATATTTTACCGGAGAGTGGAACAGGATGGATATTTCATTCCGACCATTTTTTAGAAGTTTTTTTACATCATATTTCCAGTATCGATGCATATTGAAGGCGGAACCAGCCTTTTTGCCGTTGATAAAAATGTCACAGATGGTATCAAGACCTGCACATTCAAGGCGTATGCTGCTGCAGGCAAGGAGATCATTGTCTACGGTGAAAGTCCTGCTGAATATATAGTCATCATTCATCAGCTCAAGAGCTTTTAGCTCGTTATCTCTATAATAGGGATCTTCCAGTTTCCCATTTGCCATCAGAAAAGAGTAGACTGATCCGGGAATGGTACCCTGCACAACATGTTTTTGCGTATCTTTTGCCGGATACATTGACCATGAACCGTTTAATGTCTGAAAAATCATAGATAACTCCTGAATATATGTAAAATCAGCCTTTTACGGCTCCCGCGACCATTCCCTGCATGATGCTTTTGCTGAAAACAACATAGAGTATAAGTGTGGGCAGCGTTGCGATGACCATAGCAGCCATCATTACCGGATAATTTGTTGTATATGAACCACTGAAAAGTGCCAGACCAAGGGGAACGGTACGCATTGTCGTTCCGTTTGTCAGAATCAGTGCGAAACTGAATTCATTCCAGCAGAAAAAGAAAGTGATAATGGCAATTGTGACAAGTACCGGTTTCACCATTGGCAATATTATCGAAAATAATGTCTGTGTGAACGGTGCTCCGTCGATGGATGCTGCATCTTCCATTTCAATGGGAATACTGTGAACATAACTTTCTACAAGATAGATACCGACCGGAAGCTGGAAACAGAAATAGGGAAGAATAAGGGCTGCAAGATGGTTATTGATATGCAGTCTGGAGAACATCACATACAACGGTACCATAAGTGAGTGAACGGGAACGAGCATACCTAACAGAAAAAGACTAAAGATTACTTTTTTGCCCTTGAATTCAAAACGGGAAAGGAAATAACCGACGATAAAACTTAAAAGCAGTATCATCGATACGGATATAACAGAGACAAAAATAGAGTTGAGCATATAACGGAACATGCTTGTTGTTGTAAAGACTTGAATATAATTCAGCAGCGTCGGATGAGCAGGAAAAGAGAATGAGTTTGCATCGAATTCCGATTGTGTTTTTAAAGAAGAATACACAAGCCATACAATAGGAAACAGGCAGCTCAGCGAAGAAAGTATTGCATACAGGTTCATGAATATGCGTCCTGCTTTTGCACTGGCTCCTGATTTTTTGTAATTAACGGTTGTCATAACTGCTCCTCGTTTCTACCGGAAGTGATCTTTCTGATGATCAGGGTAACTGCAATACTCAGGGCAAGAATACCTATTGAAAGAGCACTGCCGTATCCCATCTTGTAGCGGATGAATGAATTGATATAGGCGTAAAGTGCCATAACCATCGTTGCCGTTCCCGGGCCTCCGTTGGTCATGACATAGATATGATCAAAAACTTTCATATTGCCGGAGATACAAAGTGTAAGGCAGACAACCATCGTAGCGCGCAGCATGGGCATGGTTATAAAACATAATCTCTGAAGCGGAGATGCTCCATCTATTTCAGCCATTTCGAGTATTGATGTATCAATGGAACTTAAGCCGGCAAGTATTATTATCATAAAGTAACCGATATTTTTCCAGATGAGAGGCAGCGATACAAGGATAAGTGCGAGTTTATTGTCCGCCAGCCATGGGCGCACTGCTTTTCCAAGGCCGATAAGTTTCAGAATATTGTTGAACAGTCCATAATTGTAATCGTATAACATAGACCATATATATCCGACAACTATGGAAGAAAGAATAACCGGGAAATAACTGACAGAAAGGTGAAAATGTTTTATTTTTATATATCGGGAATTAACGATAAGAGCCAGTACCAGTGCAAGCCCGATCTGTCCGAATACACAGAGAGCAGTAAGCAGAATATTATTGCCGAATGATTTCCAGAAGGTTGGATCTGTAACCATTTTGACATAATTGTCTGCTCCTGAAAAGGTCATTTTCGGTCCGCCGGACCAGTTAAAAAAACTGTAATAGACGGCACCGAATATTGGAAAAAGTACAACCAGGCAGTAAACTACTATCGGCAGTGTTAAGTAGGCAATAAATATCCTTTTCGGCGGTTTTTTAAGATTCTGCATTATAGTGTCCTTGAAAGAAAAAAAAGATGGTTCCGGCGGAAAATGCCGGAACCGTATAAACTTTGAAAGACTATTTTTTCATAACGGATTCATATTCTGTCTGGATTGCTTTTGCAGCAGCCTGGGAAGTTGTACGGCCTGCAAGAAGTTCTACAAATTGATCGTTCATTGTTGCAATGACAGAAGCATTGATGTTTGCATCCCAGATCGGTGTTGATCCTGATGCTTTGTTTATAAAGTTATGATATTTCTGATGCAGTTCGTCATATTTAATACCTTTCCCTGGTATTGTATTGCATGTACTGACGAGACCTGCATCTGTCATTTTCTGACTTAATACAGGGCCTGATACATACATAGCAAGTTTTTCTGCAGCAGCCAGTTTTGCACCTGTCAATTTACTATTGACGGCAACAAACCACCCGCATCCGCTGGCTATTGTTTTCTGATCATCTTTACTGTCTTTTACAGTCGGGAGATATGCGAAATCAACTTTAGCCAGAGCTTCCGGCGCTGTTGAACCTGCCATGTATTCAACGTTCCAGTATCCATCGATTGTCGTTGCTGCTTTATCCTGCAGAAAAGCAGAAGATGCCTGCTGATTGCCGATAACAGCGTAGTCCGGATTAAGTGCACCACTCTGGCCAATCTGTTTTACCAGGTCGAGCAGATGAATGAAGCTGTCATCCGTAAATTTTGCTTTCCCGTTCATTGCTATGATATTCCTGACCCAGTCAATTCCGCAGACGCGCGGACCGAGTGCAGAAATCCATGATGAATTGAACTGCCATTTTGAAGAGTTGCCAAATGCAATTGTATTCACGCCCAGAGCCTGAAATTTTGGAATGGCAGCAAATATTTCTTCCCAGGTAGAAGGGAATGTGTTATAGCCGGCTTTTTCCCAGAGATCTTTATTGTAGTAGACGATTGTTGTAGCAGAGTACTGGAGAGGAGCCCCATAAATACTGTTGCCGAATGTTACAGGAAGGAAAAGACCGTCTCTATACTGACTTTTCCATGCACAGCTGTTAACGGCACCGGAAATATCAGCGATAAGCCCGTTATCTTTAAAGTTGGAAACCCAGGAACCTTTCATTGCAAATACATCAGGAAGGTCATTTGCTGCAGCCAGAGCCTGCATTTTAGTTTCATACTCGTTGTGCTGGATTTCCGTGATGTTCAGTTCGATGGTATTGGCGTTCTCCTGCGCAAACTGAAGAAAGGTTTCACGCGGGCCTTTCCTTGTCATATCATGTACGGCTTCTTCTTTTGTATAAGCGTGCATTACTGTGAGCTGAATTTTGCCGTTTTTACTTGAATCAGTTTCTTTCGATCCACCGGCAAAAACCAGTGAACCGCCGATAACAGCTATACCAAAAGCGGTAAGCAATGTTTTTTTCATAAGATTCCTCCTGAAACATACAGCGTTTCATTAACTGATATATAATAAAATATATTACATTATTTGTAAAGAAATTTCTTTTCATTAATAAGAAATATATTTACAGTAATAAGTTGATTTTACGATCTTTTTAGATTAGACTATTATTAAAACTGTTATATATGCGAGGGAAGATGGAAACGAGTGTTATCTATGCTATTAAAACAAATTATTCAGAAATGAATGGTACAGAAAAAAAAATAGCCGATTATATAATAAAAAATCCAATCGCAGCTGTTGCTCCCAGTATAGGAAAACTGAGTGAAGAGATAGGAGTAAGCGATGCGACTATGTTCCGGTTTGTGAAAAATTTGGGATTTTCCGGATACCCTCAGTTCAGAATATGTCTTGCAAGAGAGACAACTCCTATTGATCCAGTTCCCGCCCGACAGGGGCTTGATTCTGTTGATGCAGCACTTGAAAGTGCCAGAAATGCACTGAAAGAAACATTTACTGCTTCGACTCATGAGAGTGTAAAAATGGCGGGGAAAATGTTGTTAGCCTGTAAGCGGCTTTTTGTTGCCGGTATGGGCGGATCAGGGATTATCGCGGAAGATTTCTACCACCGGTTTATCAGCACCGGTTTGGACTGTCATTACGCAGAGGATCTTCATACTCAGCTTATCCTTGCTGCGCAGTCTAAAAAAGATGATGTCTGTGTTCTGTTTTGTCATACAGGTATTGATATAGATGCTATAAGTATCGCTAAAGAATATTATCTGCATGAATGTCCGATTATTGTAATTACCTGCAATAACCGTGTACCGATTAATAAATATGCCACATTAAGTATTTTTGTTTTAAGTACTATGCCGAGCCCTATCGTCGAAACCTATTCTGAACGTGTAGCTTCCATGATACTGTGTGATGCTATATATATTGAAGTGATGTCGTCAGCCAATAAAAGCTGTATAGATGCGGTGAACAGTGTACGCAGGGTTCTTGATACAAGACGTTTTTGACGTTTTTTTATTCGTACAGAGAGTTTAATATTCTGACTCCAGGACGTATAGATGATACAAAATTCCGTCCGCGATACCTTTAGAAAACTTTATACCCCGCCGCAGCCAGCGGAGTATAAAGTTAAAGTTTAACTTCCGGAACGGCTCTTTTATTTTATCCTTCAGATATTTATTTTTCTGTTTCGGGCAGTTACATCCCACGAGCCTGTAATTTTTCCTTTTTCAGATACCAGTATGGAAGGATACAGTGCAGAAGTCGGACAGATATGCGTAGGTATTACATAAAGGACAGTCCCGATGGGAGGAACTTTATCTTCATGCCCTTTTTTCATCTTGAATACCCAATGTTCTTCATTCTGAAGAACTGCTTCTGCATCCGGACACCCCTGCAGTTCACCTCTGGATCCCTGCGGATCAGCGGCTATTCCCTTATATCCGAGATCCAAAGTAAATACTCCTTTTGAAGGGTGGCTGATCACCCTTGTGAGCAGTGCGGCTGCAGGTTTAAATAGAAGATCCTTAAAACCGTTGCTGTAACCGGCATCATTGATAAAACCGGTTCCCGGTGAAAGATAATAATCTGTCAATTTCGCATGGCATGGGAAAGAAGGTGTGCCTCCCATAATCAGAACAGGGCAGGCTATTTTTTTTGCTTTCAAATGTGATACAATCATTTCAATTTTATCGTCGGTTTCTTTTACAGCTGCCATTCTGTCATTAATATCCGGTTCATGATGGTTTCCGTCATAACAATGAAGCCCTGCCATATCAATTCCCGGAAGAGCAGTACATTTTGTATACAGCTCTTCTACATCAGGAATCGGTGTACCGGTTCTATCCATACCCATATTAACATCAATCATCATGCGGATTTTTATTCTGCTGTCTGCCGCGATTTTTCCGAGTTCGCTGATTGTATCAAAATCATCACCGATAGCAAAGAATTCACTATCCGGATAAGTTTTAACTAAAGTCAGGAAACGTTTCATGTTCGGTCCGACAAGAGGATATGCCAGAGCAATTTTTTCCGCATGTGCCATCGCCACCATTTCAGCTTCAGCAATCGTAGCGCATTTGAATTTATTAATTCCCAGTTTCTGCTGCAGTTTTACAACATCAATAGATTTATGTGTTTTAACGTGCGGCCACAGTCTCCCGGCAGTTCCTGCAATTTTTATCGAAAGTTTGATATTATCGATAATCGTGTCTTTGTAATAGACAAGTGCCGGACTGATGACATTATCGACATTACTGTTATCATATATACATTTCATTTATGCAGCCTTACATTTCAAAGATGAATTCGATTTCAACGGGGATATTTCCCGGCAGCTGAGCTACACCAATTGCAGAACGGACGCCGACACCTTCATCTGTCCCGAACAGATCGGAAAGAAATTGGGAGCAGCCGTTTGCTACCAGATGCTGCTGGGAAAAACCGGGGTCACTGCTGACAAACGCAAGCGTCTTAATCAGCCGCTTAATTTTATTGAGATCTCCCAGATAATCATTCAATGCTGCCAATGCGTTGATCGCACATATTTTTGCAGCCTGCTGGCCGATTTCCAGCGTACACTCTTTCCCGACTTTTCCCTGAAATACAGGTTTCCCGTCTTTTGTACACCCCATCCCGGATACATAAAGAAGATTTCCTTCTTTCAATACCGGCTTATACACACCGCCTTTTGCAGGTGCTGCCGGAAGTGTAATCCCCAGTTCCTCAAGTTTTTTGTAAATATCTTTCATAATAACCCCCATGTATTTCAGCCTTTAACTGCGCCTGCAGTCATGCCCTGAATAATATATTTTTGAAGTATCAGCGTAATGATTATTGCCGGCAGAATGACAACGATAGTAGCTGCAAGCATTCTTCCCCACCTGATATCAGCTCCTGAAATAAAGTACTGTAATGTAACCGGCAAAGTCCGGGTTCTTGTGCCGCTGAGAACCAATGCAAACTGGAAGTTATTCCATGACCCCAGAAAAGACAGAATAGTGCATGTCGCAATTCCTGATTTGCTGATAGGAACAATGATTGACCGGCAGCAACGTGCTCTTGAACAGCCATCTATTATTGCAGCCTCATCCATTTCAATCGGAATGCTGGAAATGAATTCTTCCATAAGCCAGACAATAAGCGGCAGCGAAAGAACCATGTGGCTCAATATCAATGCCGTATAGCTGTCTATCATCTTCATCTTTGAAAAGATAAAGTAATATGGCAGCAGAAATGACATTGCCGGTAACAGGCGGGCTATCAGAATGAATAAAGAAACACCTTTCATTCTCTCGCGTGCAATTGCATATGCTGCCGGTATTCCCAGAAGAAGAGAAAAGAATGTTGAAAGAAGGCCAATATAGCCGCTGTTAAAAATATAGGATCCGTAGTGCTGTGATTTAAATATAAACTGATAATGGTCATATACCGGCTTAAATCCGAACAGCTTCGGCGGCATCATGTAAACATCCGCCATATTTTTGAAAGAAGAAATAAAGACAAAATACAGCGGAAAAATGATGATTGCGCAGATCAGTATCATAAAAAAATAGAATAAAAATATTCCCGTTCTTTTTTTTACTATGTAATTGTTCATTATTGAATACTCCATCTGTTTTTCACTTTCAAAGTGATGAAACTTATCACTATTACAATCACGAAGACCAGCGTAAGGATGGTAGAAGACAAACCGAACTTGTAATAGGAAAAAGCCGTTTCATATGCCATAAGATTCATGGTTCTTGAAGCATTTGCAGGTCCGCCGTTTGTCATGGCAAAGATAAGATCGAATGATTTAAAAATATCGATAAACCGTATGAGTCCGATGGAAAAAAGGATAGGAGCTAGCATCGGCAGTTTAACTTTAAAGAATGTCTGTACAGCTGTAGCTCCGTCGATGGAGGATGCTTCAATACTGTCTTTCGGCAGTGCCGCAAGACCGGCCAGACAGACTATGATTACCATTGGAGTCATCTGCCAGGTTTCCACAATAGCTATGGAAGGGATGACCGTCGACCGTACCGCGATAAAACCGGACTTAGGCAAATGCAAAAGACCGAACAGATAATTGATAAGGCCGCTGGACGGTTCATAAAAAAGCGTCCACATCATACCGACGGCAACAGGTGCCATCATGTAGGGAAGAAGCACTACGGCTTTTACAAATTCTTTTCCTGCAAATTTATTATTCAGAACAGTTGCAATCATAAGTCCCAGGATCATCTCAAGCGTTGTTGCAAGGAATGTATAATAGAAGGTAATGGCAAAAGCTCTCCAGAAATCTCCGTCACGTATTGTCTGAATATAATTCGCAAAATTATTGAATTTGATAGAACTTCCCAGCAGAAGGTTCCAGTCGGTAAAACTGAAACCTATAGTCATGACTACCGGTATAACGGTCATGACAAACATGAAAATTAAAGCCGGGCCGATAAACACCCACTGATAATGCCGGTCAATCCATTTTGCAGTCATTAAAAAACTCCATTAAAAAGAAGCTGCGGAACAGAAATTTGCTCCGCAGCCGATTTAAAAACTACCAGTTATAAGCAGAACCGTATTCGTTGGCATCCTTCAGCAGTGCATTGACTTTGCCGGCTGCATCCTGCATCTTCTTCTGGAGATCAGGACCTGCGCCTTTTGTTTCGATAGAATAGACAACTGCCTGCCCCATACTATCGCGGGCTTCTGTTACAGATGTCATTCTCGGCAGTCCGTATTCATTGTTTGTCGGGATTTCATTGGTATGAGCATAAGCAGCAGTAATATCCCGGGCCATCAGGCTTGTAACACGGGGATCAGACCAGGTTGAGTTTCTGAAGCTCGGCATCCCTTTCGGAGTGATATAAGCAGCGATATCCTTTCCGGCTACAAATTTCATGAATTTCCATGCTGCATCTTTGTTTTTTGATCCGGAATACATTGCAATTGCCCATACAACCTGTTTATAAGAGTGAGCACCTGCAGGACCGGCCGGAATCGGAGCGACACCAACCTGATCGGCAAATTTTGATTCATTTTTATCGGTGAGGGAAGAATAGAGCGCTGCGGCATCGATGACAATGCCAACTGTTCCCGAATTAAACAGCTGAGTCATCTGAGAATAGCCTGCATTCATAATTCCGGGAGGAGCATATTGGCCAAGCAGCTGGCCATAGAATTTGGCTGCAGCCAGAGCTTCCGGAGTATCAAATGCACTTGTTCCGTTCTTTATAAAACTTGCACCGAACCCGAACAGGAACGGAGAGAACTGCGAAGTCAGGGCAATCTTTTCACCGCGGCATGCAATTGCATAAAAGTTATTTGCAGGATCATTGATCTTTGAGCATGCAGAAAGCAGTTCATCGTATGTCTTTGGGGGAACGATGCCCTTCTTTGCAAATACATCTTTTCTATAATACATAAGCTGGACAGAAGAATACAGCGGAATACATCCGATATGATTCGTTCCCTTGATGGTAATCTGTTTCTGAGGAGCCTTGATATCTGCCCAGTTCATATCCGCATCCTTAAGATAATTATCAAGCGGTTCAACCCAGGCGTTCTTGCTGAACGGAGTCATATCCTGCAGCGGACTGAACATAAAAGCATCGACAGTAGAACTGCCGGTCATAAATTCAGTCATCTCTTTCTGCCTGAGTTCCTGATCACCATACAATTCCAATTCAACTTTAATGCCTGTCTCTTTTTCAAACTGATCGATATATTTTTCAATACCATCAGAAATCTGTGCGGTCATACTCAGTACACGGATTTTTTTCTGAGTCTGCTCCTGATTCCCGCTTGCAAAAGCGGAACCAAGGCATAATACTAAGACTTGTAAAAACAATACAACCCTTTTCATTTCATACCCTCCTACATTTCTTTTATATGTAATCACCTGATCTTCAGGATAACAGTATCCTGAAGATCAGATCTTCATATAACTTTGCCGCTTCTATAACTTCCTTTATCAGGACTTTTTCGTCCGGCATATGCGCCTCGGAAAGAGACCCCGGCCCCAGGAAGATCGTATCAAAGCCTCCCCTCGTAAGAATCGACTGTTCTCCGCCTGCACCGAAGATAACAGGTTCTGCAAAGTCGGCACCTTTTTTCTCCCTGAGAAGACTGCAGGCGGTGACAATCAGAGGATTATGTTCATCAATTCTTCCCGCTTCAAAATCAAAGAACGGTATGATTGAAACACGGTCCTCTTCACCGGGAAATACTTTCTTTACAATAATTTTTAATTCAGCATCTACATCCTGTTTTGTTTCTCCGGGGACCGTACGGCGGTCTATAAATAATTTACAGGACGAAGGTATACTGTTGTCTTTTTCACCACCCTGAATCCGCGTAACGGCGCAGGAAGGACTACCCCACGTAGAAGTACGTTTTCTCAATTCCGCGTGATATTCTTCAAGGGCAGTGATCATCCTGGCAGCAAGATAAATTGAATTGCACCCGTTTTCCGGTTTACTGGAATGAGCACTGGAACCTTTAAAAGTAATCCAGTATCTTTCAGCCCCCAGATGCCCTTTACAAACGTGCAGTTCTGTAGGCTCTGCAATTACCGCGTAGTTTTCCGGATACCGTTTTTTATCATTTTTCAGGTAGTGGAGAACGCCATGATTTGCCGTCTCTTCATCTGAAACAAAAACCAGACGTAGCTTGCCTTTGAATTTGTCAGCATACGGGGCCATAGAAATAAAGGCTTCAGTCAGAGCCGCTATACCGCTTTTCATATCTGAAGCACCACGACCGTAGACATATGTATCATCAACCGTACCGGAAAACGGGTCCTGTTTCCATTCACCCTGAGCAGGAACAACATCGAGGTGACCATTCAGTACTAACAGTGTATTCCTGCCGGAACCGATTTCACAGATAAGATTTGCTCTGTTATCTTCTACGAGCTGGACGGAGGGATTAAACCCTTTATTTCTTAAATATTCAGCCAGAAAATCAGCCAGATCCTTTTCGTTGCCGGGAGGTGATACCGTATTGATACGTATTATTTTTTGAAGCAGTGAGATAACTTCTTCCATTACTAAATCCTTGTTAAATTACAAAAATATTGTAAATAGGATTCAGCTGATTTGTCAAGAAATATTACAAAAAAATTGTAATATTTAATAACTTTTATTGATTAAAAGCCTATTTTTACAATTTTTATTTATTATTTTGATACATGGTGGAAGTTGTATTAAAATATTTTTGTATTTGCATTCATTGTTTTCTGATTTCGTCAAGGTAATTGTATAAAGTAAATTTCGAGATTCCAAAAAAATCTGCTACCGTATCCATCGATTTCTTCACCAGAAACACTCCTTTGCGGTCAAGAAATGTTATCGCACGGATCTTATCATCCTTACTCATATCAGAAACAGCTTTCCCAATCTGGCGGACTGTTTCCTGCAGCATCTTTTCAAGCAGATCATCTATATTTCCGGTAAAAAATTCTTCAACCTGACCGGAAGAAGAAGAGTTGGCATAATCTTTTACAATTGTTTCAGCTTTTACCAGGTCGGTTATATCAAAATTAATGCATAAACTGCCGATGGTCTTATTCTGTTTATCTTTGAAATAAACAGATGTGGAACGGAGCAATTTTCCATCAGAAGTCTTGTTCACATAATTATATCTGTCGTTTTCAATGAAGGTGCCTCTCAAGACTTCCAGGCCGATATTGGTACCTGAATCACCGATTTTTCTGTTTGTTACATGTCCGTTTTCAATAGCCACAATCGTATGGTCATATGGCAAAGTCAAATCATGCAGTACAACCTCACAATGGCTGCCAAACTCCATAGCTATAGCTTTCATTATTCTTTCAAATACTTCTATATTTTTTTCAACATAACTCATGCTTAATTCCCTTGTTTAATGCATATTGGATGTAACTTTTTCAAAATATATCCAAACTTTAGAAAAATCAATAGAATACTTTTTCAGCAGGGCTGATCATGTATCGCTGTAATGTCCGCAGCAGGATGCAATGTAAATCCGTTCACCTTTAAGGTCATAGACGAGACGATCCTTTTCATTTATCCGCCGGCTGTATTCGCCGCATAAATTTCCGCACAGCGCTTCCGGTTCTCCAAAACCGGAAAGGGGACCATTCCTACTGATATCGTTTACAAGCAGATTTATACGTTTGAGCGTCTTTTTATCCTGAGACTGCCGGTACAGATAATCGTTCCATGCGTCGTCGGACCAGATCAGCTCACTCATTGGAATCTTCAATAAGTTCGTGGGCCGCTCCTTTGCCATCCCGGAGTTCACGGACAGATTTCAGGATGTATTCCTGATTTTCCCTGTCGTAAAAAGGATCTGATTTAACAGTAATTTCAAACGGTATCCTCCGTTCCCGGAGAACGGCTTTTACAAACATGTTGATTGCTGTTGAAGGATTCAAACCCGCTTCCGAGCAGAATAAATCAAACGCTTTCTTGTCTTCGGTATCGACGCGGGATGTAATAGTAGCAAGTGCCATACAATACCTCTGCTCACAATATAACTCTATCGTAATACAAAAGCAATATTATATATACTATAAGGCATTTTTATACGAGTATTTACGGCCTGCACATCCGGCAAACCACACTCATTCGGCATAGATTTCTTTTCGGGCATATATTTGATTCCTTATTAAAGCAGCCTCACGCTCTATTGTCGGTTGTGATCTACATTTATTGAACGCTGTATAATACCCTGCACGCACATCGGCATGACGTTTCCGCCCGGAGAAACTGGTGATGTTTATTTTCTGCATCACCTCAAGGGAACGCAATGTGTTGTCAGGATTAATCACATACATGAGCCACTTTCCGTTTCAAAGGTCTGTTACTTTCGAAAGAGGCTTTCGCAGAAAATTTACGAATCTCCGTATCTTAAATATTTGTAAATTTTCTGCTGATAGATTAAAGTAGCATTTTCAAAACTCATCTTACTTTTTGAAAACGCTTCACATATTAAAATTACTGTCTGAATCAGAATTCCCGTACGTGTAATAACCGGAGAGGTATATTTATTTAACGGGACCCGGATTTTTAATATCGACAATACGAAAATCAACTTCTGCTTTACAAAAGTGAATTTGTCCATTCCCGCTGGCGTAACTTGTCATGCAAATCATTCTGCTCCCCGCATCCCTGTTTCCCGCAGCGGCTTTCTCCGTTAGCTTTTCGTTTTCTTTTCTCATCGCTGTATCCCGGAAATCACGGAGAATTCAGGATGAATACCGTAGACTTTGACCGCCTGCTGACGGTTTCCGTAAACGGAACAAAGACAGGCCGCTGCCGGAACCCGCCGTGTTGGTGGACGGGAATTCCGTCAGTTTCACCTGAAGACTCCGTGATTCAGGTATGAAAGTTCCGTTATTTCTATGGAAAAGTACCGTGAGATCCTGCCTCTTTCTCACGGTACTTTTAAAAGGAACTCACGGAGGTAGAGGCCGGAACTTCGTGAGAAAGTGGTGGAAGTACCGTGAGACAGCGCCGGAAATACCGTGAAGTAACGGTAAAAGCTCCCGGAGTTCTTCCTGAAAACTCCCGGAGAAAAAGCCGGAAGCAGCCGGTGAAAACCTCCTGCCCCAGTTTTTTCGGGGCAGGAGCGGGATTTGAAAACCGTCGGTAAATCCGGCGGAGTAATCCGGCGGTACCGTTTACCGGCAGATTACCTGGCCTTGTCGTTGCTTCTGCGGTTCTTT
>DCFS01000265.1 GCA_002319875.1 Treponema sp. UBA1798
TCCGGGAAGCGTACATCGTACAGCCACATCCATGTATACACAAAGCAGGCAGCATCGCGTGCATCTTCCAGATAGCTGGTGTCTCCGGTAAAATCATACATGTCAAGACTTTCGCGGGTCAGGACAGCTGCTGATTCCTTGTCAAACGCATCGGCGTCAAGCGTATCGCCGTAATAATCGGCATTTCTGATCATTTTATGATAATAATCAGATGCAGAACCTATGGCAGCTGAAAGGTCTTTTTTCAGCCCGGCATCCGCATATTTTATCAGCGCAAGCAGGAATGAAACGATATATGCGCCGTTCGTTCCCCCGGCATTTACGGCTTTACCTTCCGGTGTCCACCAGCGTCCGAAACTGCCGCAATCGTCACGGTTGACGTCTTTTATCTGACAGTTGATATAAAAACGGGCGACACGCAGGGGCAGTTCTATAAACTGCGGTATTACAATATTCCGGGCAGCCAGTGCTTCGTAAAGTCTGATATATGCAAGCATAGCCTCTCCATTGCAGCGTGCATTTACCAGTCCGCCGTATTCACTGTTTTCGGACACGCCGAGGTACCCTCCCCATTCACTCCGGGAAAGACTGTAATTATCCCGGTAAATGCCGTTATTTCCATCTGCTTCGGCATGAAGAAAATAACGACCTATTGCTTCTGCAAGTTCTGTTTTACCTGCTCTGGCAAATACCCAGGCACCTTCGATACTCTTTACCAGAAATGAAGCACCGGTAAAATCGTAAACAGGCTGAAGATTTCCATTACCTTTACCCATACGTACAAAAGCCGTACCATCATCCCGGTGCATGTCAGTAAGGAATTCCAGATGACCAAGCTTTGCAGTAACCCACCGGTCCCAGCTGAGCTTTATCCCGTTATTTACCGGAACGAATTCCTCACGGGAAGTAACGAGTGATGCAAAAATGCGATAGACCGAAAAAAGCGTATTCGGCGCAGGATACGATACATTCTGAATATATAAAAACTGTGTCCTTTCTATGCAGAGAGGAGTCTCTTCCGAACAGAAAGCTGCCGTGAATAGTTTCTCTTCAAGTTCAGCCGGAATCTTCCGTGTTTTTCCCTGATAGGAGAACGGACGCTCCTGTGCAGGTACCTGCATTTCAATTACTGTATGTTCACCTTTTGTATGCGCGGAAACACTTGCAGCGGGACAACCTGAATACTCCGGACCGAGACAAAAAACACTATAATTGTTCTTTTCGGAAAGCAGCACACAGCCTGGCAACGGAGTCCGTTCTTCCCGGAAAGACAGACCGGTGCGTATCGATCCCCGGGGGAAAGCTCCCGTGCCGCAGTTGTTTTCGCGATACAGTACGGAAGGTATAAACAGCTCCGGTTCCTTAAATGGTATGGTCAGCGTTGTACGCAGAAGATAACTTCCCGGTCTGGTTATCCGCCACGCTGTTTTTATTACAGTAAGGTTCTTCTCTGCAACAGATAATAACAGAGTACCTTCACAACCGGAATATTCAGTCATTGAAAAATCCACATTCATGCCGGAAACACACTGTCTTATCTCCATAGGAAACTACCCCTTGATGCCTGTCATGGCGAGCCCCGCGACAATCTGCTTGCGGAATACCGCATAGAATATAAACTGCGGTATTGAAGCTATAAGCGCTCCGGCCATGATCATTGCATATTCAGTTCCGTGAGTACCCTGGAAATTAGCGATACCTACGGTAATGGTATATTTTATGGAATCACTTACCGCAATAAGCGGCCACAAAAAATCATTCCATGCATTTATAAAGGAAATGATAATCGTCGTTACCATAGCAGCCTTGCCGATCGGAATCATAATCTGTATGAAAGTCGTAAAACGGCTGGCACCGTCGATAAAAGCGGCTTCTTCAAGAGCCGCAGGAACACCTTCGTAAAACTGCTTGATAATAAACACACCGACAGGCATGGCAAGCCGCGGAAGCAGTACCGCCCCGAGTGTATTCAGTATACCGTATGCATTGAATTGCATATACAACGGTATGATTATTACCTGAAACGGAATCATCATGGCAGCCATTACAAGCCAGAATACTATTTTACGCCCACGAAACGGAATACGTGCGAGTGCATAGGCAATAGGCATATCAAGCAGTATTGTTCCGGCTGTGACGGTAAAAGAAACAATGAAGGAATTCAGCAGCCAGGGAAAAATGTCTGTCGAGGAAAAAGCTTTCGCATAGTTCAGCAGTGTAGGATTTACCGGCAGCAGATGAATACTGTCTGCCATAACATCCTGTTCCTGTTTAAGTGACGTTACAATTAACCAGAACAGGGGGAACATCCAGATGACAAGAAAGAAAAGTATCAGCAGGTTCAGAATACGTTTTTTCATTGTTCCTCCCTTCCCAGTACCGTATACTGGACAAGCGATATGATCATGATGATAAAAAACAGCACATAGGCCATGGCAGATGAATACCCCATCTTGAAATATTTAAATCCGTTTTCATAGATATACTGTACCAGTACGCGGGTTGAACCATGAGGGCCGCCACCCGTCATGACATATACCTGACCGAAGATGTTGAACGATGCAATAACCTGCAGTATCAGGCACAGAATCGTCGCAGGCCGTACAAGCGGAAGCGTTATATGGAATACCGTCTGTATATAATTTGCTCCGTCTATTTTTACCGCATCATAAATCTCAGGGGAAATCTGTTTTATTCCGGCAGAAAAAAGTATCATGTTGAATCCTGCCGTCCACCAGACAGTTGTAATCACAATCGACCACATGGCAGGTACTGTCTCTGTCAGCCAGCTGACAGGTTTTCCGCCGCAAACCTGTATAAACTGATTTACGATACCGTAATTTTTCTGCAGAAGCCATGCCCACAGCGTACCGATTACGGTTATGGAAAGAATGTAGGGGATGAAAAATACATTTTCCGAAATGCCCCTGTACAGGGAATTTGAAGTAACAAGCAGCGCCATAAGAAAACCGGTTACAAGCAGAATCGGTGTAGACACAATAACGAACAGAAACGTATGCCACAGGCTCGAATAAAACGAAGCATCCTTAAACAGCTTTATATAATTTCCCACCCCGGCCCAGCGCCGGGTTGAAAGAATGTCCCAGTCGAAAAAACTGATAAAAAACCCAAACAGCATGGGAAAAACGAGAAAAAGGCCGAACACGAGCAGAAACGGCAGACAGAACAGCAAACCGTCTTTGGTATCAGAATTACCGGGTATCATGTTACTCCTTAAAAAAAATCAGCAAGAAAACACTGAATCAACAACCCCGCCGCAAGCAGCGGGGTATTAAATCCTCCGCACGAATAGAGCATATGCATTATTCAGTGTTAACAGATTTTAAACGCCATCCAGCAGCAGGGGCTGTGAAACAGGACAGCCCCGTGAAAAATGGTCATAAATCATACCGGCAGATCAGTAACCGGCTAGTATTTCGTTTACTTTCTTTTCCATATCGGCAGCAGCCTGATCAGCATTCTGATTTTTCGCAACGGCAGCTTCAAGGAGATCCGACAGGTTATCATAGATTTCCTGCCAGGCCGGTGTATTCGGGGCCGGGATCACGGATTCTGCAGCAGTAACATAATCTGCACGGTACGGCAGAGTCTTAAAGGAAGCCTTATTGCGTACGGAAAGTCTTGTAGGAATATGACCTGCTTTAGCCCACATATCGCCGTGTTCTGTCATCCACAGGATAAATTTCACTGCAGCTTCAACTTTTTCCTGGTCCATTTTTTTCTGGACAGGAATCGCGAACGTATGAGAACCTGCCCATGCACCCGGTTTTCCCCACAACGCCGGGAACGGGACCGCATCGAAGTTCAAACCCTTCTGCTGCTCAAATGTACCTGTTGCCCATACGCCGTTGAAATAAAATGCGGTCTTTCCGAGCCTGAAATCCGTCATGGCGGAATCGTAGTCGTATCCCTTGGGAGTAACGCCATATTTGTTGACTATGTCGACAAGCCCCTGTATAACTTTTTTGCCGTTACTGTTATTGAACGCTGCTTTTTTACAGTCTGCCGTAAGTACACTGCCGCCAAGCTGTCCCATTCCGGAAATAAATGAGCGGGCCAGTGTATAAGCCTTATAAGTCGCCGTTGTATTATCGATTCCAAGACCGATTGCTCCGGTTTTGTCCCGGACCGTTTTCGCTGCAGCCATCAGTTCGTCGAATGACTGCGGTATTTTTGTAATACCGGCTTTTGCAAGCAGATCCTTGTTGTAGTACATGATGAGCGGATGCACGTCGAGCGGCAGAGAATACAATTTACCGTTAAAACGGCAGGCTTCCAGAGGAGCAGGAACGAAATCGTTCAGCGGAGCATTTATTTTTTTCAGTACATCGTCGAGCGGATACAGTGCACCGCTCTTTACGTACGGGAGCATACTGTCACGATGTACGACAACAACATCAGGCGCATTTCTGCTTGCAAGCGCCGTTGTCAGCTTTGTATAATAATCAGTGTATTTGGCGGGGTCATTTTTCAGCTGAATGTCAGAATGAGTCTTGTTGAACTCATCTATCATCGCATTGAAAAAATCTCCATCGCCGCCGGTAAACAGCGACCAGAAGGTTACAACGACAGGTCCCTTTGACTCAGCATACACGGCCGGGATACTGCAGGCCAGCAAAAACGCGGCGCAGACGGTACTTATTAATTTTTTCATGAAGTTCCTCCTTTATTTGAACTCATGTATGAACGGGTCTATTTCTGGTAGACTCCCTGAATATCAGACGCGTATCAAGATTTCTGGTCTCGTACGGCAGTTCACTGTTTCTTATGTGACGGATCAGTTCAAGTACGGCTTCTTTTCCCAGCCGGTATTTAGGAACTTCAACAGTAGTCAGCCGGGGCTGCATATACTGCGAGATGGAAAGATTGTCACAGCCCGCGACCTCCATCGTTTCCGGTACTGAAAGATTGTTTTCATAAAGAGACTTCAGGACTCCCATCGCTACGAGGTCGTTAAAACAGACTATCGCAGTAAAATCAGCCTGAAGTTTCAGCATTCTGTTGACAGTACCGTATCCGTCATCTATATGTCCGTCCGTCTTTATTATCAAAGACTTGTCCGGTTCCTTCCCTGCTCTTTTATACGCATTGACATATCCGCACAAACGGTCAAGGGAATTGCTGATACTCTCCGGACCGGTAATATACAAAATGCGGTTGTGCCCGTTTTCAAGCAGCCATGTAACAATCTGATCCGTACTTTCCTTGTCCCGGTGCAATATCGAATGATTTTCAAGACCACGTACCTTGCGGCCTGCAAATATGTACGGTACAGGAAGCTCCATGTACAGTTTCCGCGTCGTATCTTCGTCGTAGAGAGGAATGCTTATGATACCGTCTACCTGCCGCCCCTGCAGCGTTTTTATTGCCGCACATTCGTTCTCAGCCTTCTCTTCGGTATTCATCAAAAGGATATGATATCCGTACTGTTTTGCAGTATCCTCGACACCGAGAATCACTTCTGCAAAAAAAGGATTGGAAGAATCGGCAGAAATTACGCCCAGAATATGGGTGTTGTGTGAACGCATACTTGAAGCGGCATAGTTAGGTACATATCCGAGCCTGGCTGCTACTTCTTTTATTTGTGTGCTGGTCTGCATACTTATACGTTCATCGCCACGCAAAACACGTGACACCGTATTTATAGAAAATCCCGTTTCATCAGCGATCTGTGAAAGTGTTACATTCATTGATTAACGTTAATCCTAAAATACTGATTTGTCAAACAATATTTTGTAATTTATCTCAATTTCAGCGTTTATAAGATTAACGTTAATTTTTTAATTACTAAAAAAAATTGTAATCTAAAAAAAAAAGAAAATTTCTGGTATAAAGAAAACCAGCCAACTTTGCCGATGTACGTGAAAAAGTCAGACAGTAGCAGAAATATGAATGTAAGCCAGGAAAATTAAACAAAAATGAGGCAGCCCTCAGAAATAAGCGGATATACATCAGAAACTGAGACAGTAATCGACATAACAGACATCAAATCCGGAAGCGCTACTGCGTATCTGATGACAGTCATGGATATGTATTTTTGCTGGAGATACTGAAATGACGCGTATTAAAGACAACAAAGGCATTCTGTTATGCAACGACTGCCGATCTGATACTATTTACATAGACTAGAACAGCAAAAAGATAAACCGATTCATGACTTGCATGTAGTTATGAATCGGCATCATTTATTTCTCAGTGCATTCCTTATTACCTGATGCGTCGTGAATATAACCTGCGAATGTCCTCATCGTATTTTACGCAGAAACGCATCCTTAAAACCTTTCGATTTAAATCTCGCCAGTATAGTACCATATTCATCCTGTCCGAGAGGCCCTATCATAACCTGATAGGCGGTACCGGTTGAAAGCGGAACAAGTACAAGAGGATAATTTTTCCCATACGATGCAAGTATATTGCGTATATTATCCTCATTATTCAGTACTGCGATCTGTACATAGTATTTTCCCGGATCAAGCTCCTTGAGATTCGGACATACATATTTCTGCATATCAGCAGGAATTTTCTTCTCATGCGCACTTTCTGCAGTTTCTCCTGACTTTTCTACAGTATGCCCGTCTTTCTTCGCCGTTTCTTCCAGCGCAGATATCTCTGTATTTTTTTCAGTATCGACGGGAACCTTTGGTTTGGCAGGAACAAGAATGATTGGTGCATAAGGTTCGGCAGATTCCTTTTTTCCTGTAATTTCTTCAGAAGAGCCCGCAGCAGAAGATGAGTCTGTTACCGGTGTTGAAACACTTGCCGATCTGCTATCCGGCGGGACTTCAACTGCCGGAGCTTTCTCCTCCACTACACCAGCAGATGCTACAGTAGAATCAGTTCCCTTTTCCGTGCTGGAAGTTATTGCTGCCGGCACTACAGTTGCCGCCGGTTCTTCAGCTGCTGTACTCTTATCAGGCTGAACCGCGGCCGATGCCGGTACTACAGGTTCCTTTACCGGTTCTTCATCCGTTACCGGAGCCGCCGGTACTACTGCATTTTCGGTTTTCTCGGTTATGGCCGGCTGTTCTGTAACAGGTTCTGCGGCTGTTACCGGCGCCACCGCTGCCGCCGGCACTACAGTTGCCGCCGGTTCTTCAACTGCTGCACTCTTATCAGGCTGAACCGCGGCCGATGCCGGTACTACAGGTTCCTTTACCGGTTCTGCGGCCGTTACCGGCACTACTGTTGCCGCCGGTTCTTCAGCGGCTGCACTCTTATCAGGCTGAACCGCGGCCGATGCCGGTACTACAGGTTCCTTTACCGGTTCTTCATCCGTTTCCGGAGCCGCCGGTACTACTGCATTTTCGGTTTTCTCGGTTATGGCCGGCTGTTCTGTAACAGGTTCTGCGGCTGTTACCGGCGCCACCGCTGCCGCCGGCACTACTGTTGCTGCCGGTTCTTCAGCGGCTGCACTCTTATCAGGCTGCGCCCCGGCCGATGCCGTGGTACCGGCAGTATTTTTTTCCGTATTTTCACCGGCCGGTCCCTGTGCAATGACAGCCGTACCATAAACGGATTCATCAAGTTTTCCGGTACGCCGCGCCAGTCGCACAAGATTATTCGAATTTTTTTCAATACCGAGTTCCTGTGCAGCCTCAGGAGACAAAAGAATTGCAACACCTTCCGACGGATCAAGTGATCCCAGAACAAGAATATCTACTGTTTTTCCGTTTGCCGGGTTTGTTACACTGACACTGTCACCGGGAAGATAACCAACCGTCTTACCAAACATACCACTCGGCATTTCACCTTTATCGGCAACGACAGCACGCCCGTCCATAGAAGGACTAAAGGCTGTAAAAAGCATTCCGGATATAAATGAAATACATAAAACGCTAATAATTTTTTTCATATTTGTTTCTACCCCGCTAGTGTCTGTTCAACTCAGATCTGATAAGCCTGCCTACTTTAGCAGCAAAACTTTTAATACCATCTTCATTATCGTTATCAGTTGTAACCGTTTCCGGTACCAGTCTGCCTTCCGTAATCATCCTGCTATCCGCGACAGAAAAGCCTTCCCATGTTACATATTGTATGTGGCTCAACAATATTCCCTGAGGATTAGAGGAATCTGCAGTATCATATTCAATTGCAATCGAAATAAAAAAATCAATACCATCGTCCGTTGCACTTCCAAGGGATTTCCTGCATATTTCAGCATCTGTTTCACCATTTTTCGTGGCAGAAACGGGATCATTTGTAACAATATCGCCCGATTCAAAAAAAGAATCCATTACAGACTGTTCAAACAGAAGAGATGAATCCCATACGGAATCAGATGCCTTATCATGCTGCATAATTCGTATAGAAACAACTGCAGCATGAACGGAGGGCATAGCAAACAACATACAGGCAAGAAGTGTAACCCAACGGCATGATTTCATGTATACCTCACACTTTATCATCGGCAAAGAAGAGAAAAGTGTTTAATAAAAAATTCTCTTCCCTCTATCCAACGATAATTATATGCTGCATTGCAGCAAAAAAGCAGGTATGATATAGTAAATGTCATGAAATATTATGCCGTTCAGGTTGCATCAAGTTATGAAAATAAATTCATTGAACAGGCAGAACATGAACTTTTTGACCGCAGGGATCAGCAAAGGTTTATTTTTCCAAAAAGAGAACTGAAAATATGGAGACATGGTAAAACTCTTACGGAAATTCAACCTTTATTTTCAGGTTATATATTCATAGAAACAGAAAACATCATAGATTGTGAACTGTACAGAATCATCCGCCAGACAGAATGTTTTTACCGGTTTCTTAAAAACAATCATGATATTACTCCGTTGCAGGGCCACGATCTGATCATACTTGAGCATTTTATCCGCCTTGGAGAAACTGCCGGCAGCTCGCTCGTATATTTCGACCAGAACGACCGCATCATTGTCACTGAAGGTCCCCTGAAAGGGCTGGAGGGAAATATAATCAAAGTAGACAAACGAAAACAGCGCGCAAAAATAAAACTTGATTTTGAAAATGCGCCGATGACGTTTGACCTTTCATTTAATATAATGAGGAAAGAAGATAGTTTACATGAATAGCAGACATACCAAAACTGATACGCGTCTCTATATTATCGGAGCAGGTTTTGCCGGACAGATGATTGCCGGTGATATTAAACGCAAAAAAATATTCGGGCACGTTGCAGCATTTCTCGATGACAATACAGCTCTGATCGGTACGCAGATCGATGATATCCCCGTTCTCGGTCCTATAAATAATATGGCATCATTGCTCCGCTGTGGCGAAGAAGATGAAGCAATCATAGCGATCCCCAATGCCCCTGTTGAACGCATCCGGACTATTTACGAAGCGCTCGTAAAAAATGGTTTCCTCCATATAAAGATACTGCCTTCAATAAGCCAGGTTGTAAACGGAACGGCACATCTTGTGCAGGCAAGGGAAATCAATCCGCTCGATATTCTCGGTCGTACTCCTATTATCATCCAGCTGACAAAAAGCCTTGAATATCTCAATGGTAAGCGTGTCATGATTACCGGAGCGGGAGGTTCCATAGGTTCAGAACTTGCACGGCAGCTTCTTTCAGGAGGCGCTGAAAGACTATATCTTTTCGGTCATGGAGAGAATTCCATTTACCAGATAGACCGCGAGCTCAGGATGCTTCAATCGGAAGGTGTCGGTCAAAAAGCGACTATCGTTCCCATCATCGGTGATATGAAGGACCGTTCTTACATGGAATATATTATCTCACATACGCACTGTGATGTTATATTTCATTGTGCAGCATATAAGCATGTACCGATGATGGAGGAAAATCCGGTCGCCGCAATAGAAAATAATGTGTTCGGTACAAAAAACATACTTGATGCCTGTATCAAATATGGCGTACAGCGATTTGTACTTATTTCCACCGACAAGGCGGTAAAGCCTGTTTCCGTATATGGCATTTCTAAAATGCTGTGTGAAAAACTTGTTCTTGAAGCATCAAAACAGGCTTCCGGCAGTCAGGCGTATATGTTCGTACGATTCGGCAACGTACTCGGATCACGCGGGTCCATTCTTCCTCTTTTTATGGAACAGATCAAGAATGGAGGACCGCTAACGGTAACAGATCCTGCAATGAAACGCTTTTTTATGACAATTCCCGAAGCATGTTCCCTTGTACTTCAGACGGGCGGTGTTGGCGAAAACGGCATCTCGTATCTGCTCGATATGGGAGAACCTGTAAGCATATTGGAGCTCGCAGAGCAGATAATCAGATTCAGCGGGTTTGAACCATACAGGGATATCGATATAAAAATAACCGGTCCCCGCAGAGGAGAACGTCTCTTAGAGCCTTTATGGCTGCCGGAAGAGACACCTGCTTCTACGAAATACCCGAAAATTCTTCAGCTGCAGAATGTTAACAGTCTTGCTTATCCGCTCGATACGCTTCTGAGGCAACTTGAGCCGGTTTGTTTCCGCATGACGGGTACACAGGAAAAAAGTTACCGTAACAGGGAACTTCTTATACAGATTCTTTCAAAAGCTGTCTCTTCTTACGCTCAATTTCTTGAAGGAGGTTCAAATGTCTGACGCAGACTGTCTAAAGGTACCATTTTCACGCCCTTCTCTGGGGAAAGAAGAAGAACAAGCCGTACTTGACGTAATGCGTTCCGGCTGGCTCACAACCGGTAAAATAACACTTGCGTTCGAGAAAGAATTTTCGGCTGCACTATCGTATCCAGTACAGGCAGATATGCGCGCGGCATATGGTATGGATACCAGGCCTGTTATCAGCATGGCAGTAAACAGCAATACAAGCGGTATGATTCTGGCAATGGATGCATGCGGCGTTACAAACGGGACCGCAGTTATTACAACTCCCTACACTTTTGCGTCTACAGCAATGTGTGCACGGCATTTGGGAGCAGAGGTATACTTTGCCGACACGGAAAAAAATAGTTACAGTATTGATCCTTCAGCTGTAGAAAAAATACTTGAAAAGGATACAGCAAAAAAAATAAAAGCAATTGTGCCTGTTCATGTAGGTGGTAATATATGTGATATGCAGGCACTCTGCCGGATTGCTAAAAAATACGGTGTCCGCATTATCGAAGATGCAGCTCATGCCTTTCCATCGCCGACAAAACTTGGATATGCCGGTGCCATCGGCGATATCGGAGTTTTCTCATTTTATGTGACAAAAACAATCACTACCGGCGAAGGCGGAATGGTCTGCACCCGCGATTCTGAACTGGCTGAACATATGACTGTAATGCGCATGCACGGTATGGACAGAACAACATGGGACCGCTATACATCACCGCGGGCTTCTTGGGAATACGATATCATAGCACCCGGTTATAAATTCAATCTGCCGGATATTCTTTCTGCCATAGGGCGCGAACAGCTTAAAAAAGCAGATACGTTCTATGAAAAACGAAAACGCATCGTAGAGGCATATAATGAGGCCTTCCGGGGATCTGATTATCTTATGCTGCCGCCGACAGGGGAAGGCGATGCATATCATCTTTATCTTATACGTATTGTACCGGAAAAACTTACTATTGACCGTAATGAATTTGCTAAAACATTACAAAAAAATGGCATAGGCATATCTGTGCATTTTATTCCGCTTTTTCACTTCAGCTACTGGAAAAAAAGGTATCCTGATTTTACTGCAGAAAATTATCCGAATGCAGAACGTCATTATGCAACAACAATTACGCTTCCGCTGTGGCCTGACATGAGTGATGAAATGATACATATGGTCATCAACGCCATAAAACAGACCGGAGCAGTAAACCATGTCTGAACAGACAAAGCCTGTCATTCCGGAAAAGACAAAAAAGACTTCCCTTTCCGGCGAGTTTTACAGCGATATTGAATTTGACGGCATGTTGTATGCGGCGCTTATCCGATGTCCTAAGCCGACAGGCACATTTGTATCCCTCATGCACCCTCTGCTGCCTGAGGGGTATTATGTATTCACGGCAAAAGATATTCTTGGCAGTAATGAAATACCGACGTTAGGAGTTTCCACCTCCATATTCTGTGACGGAGAGATACAGTATCAGGGTGAACCGGTTGGCATTCTTGCCGGACCAAGTGAAAAAACAGTCCATGCACTTCTTTCTGAAATTGAAGTAATAACAACAAATACGGAAACAGAAAACAGAAAGATCCCGGTTCTGGCAGAACGGACAATTACCACAGGACTTGCTCAAAACGACAGCAGTGAATTTGAAAAGATGTTTGAAAAGAAAGATGATGGAAGTTCTGTCGTTTTTGGTGCATGGTCTTCTGCGATCTCGGTCCCCTCATACAGTGAAACAAACGGCGCTGTATGTATCTGGAAATCCGGTTACCTGAATGTGTATACGCCAACACAATGGATCAGCCATCTCCGGAAGACACTTTCTGCAGCACTTGGTATAAAAAGCGACCATATCCGGATTGAGAAAACACGGTCATCAAATCCAAACAGTAATGGTATCTGGAGAAACGCAGTCTTTGCGGCCCAGGCAGCACTTGTTGCATATAAAACAGGCAAAGCGGTAAAACTTGAACTTCCCCGTCAGGACCAGGAACAGTACATGGAAAAAGCAATTCCGGTTACGATAACAAACCGGAGTGCGGTAAGTAAAAACGGTTGCATTGATGCTATGAAAATTACCGTAGATATCGATGCCGGGGCACGCAATCCGTTTGCTCCTGAAATCCTTGACAGGCTCGTTATAGCATCATGCGGCGCCTATAATATAAAAAATCTCTCGATTTCAGCCATAGCGCACGGTTCACGGACACCTCCGTCTTCGCTGAATATAAATATTATAGATTCGCAGGCGTTTTTTGCGATAGAAAGTACCATGCAGAAAATATCGGAGGTTACAGGAATTTCACCTGCCGAACTTCGTAAAAAAAATCTGCGAAAATCAAGTACCGAACCGTGTTATACACCCTTTATCATTCAACTCGATCACCCATGGGAAACAATTGATACAGCTGCAACAATGAGTGATTTTGCCCGAAAATACGTTACATACCGCCTTGATTCTCATGACCGGGTAACTTCAGGCACACAGTCGTTTACCGTATTACCCAGAGGCATCGGTATGGCATGTGCATTCGATGGTTCAGGATATTTCGGTACGAACATCTATACGATTGATCAGAGTATGGAAGCAACAATGGAAAAAGACGGTTCCCTCACACTGCATGCCATGCCACCGTCTCCGTCTATACTTGCCATATGGAAAAAAGCTGCCGGTGATATCCTCAAAATAAAGGCAGATGATATTCACATAAATAGTGTTTTCGAAACAGAAGAAGAGCCTCAGCTGCCGGAAAGTGTTTACAGTAATCTCAGCATTATGACGCAACTGCTGCGAAAATGCTGTGAATCGATCCAGCGGAAAAAAGCAAAGATGCCGCTGCCGATAACCGTTAAAAAGGGAATTACCGATACACAGAGAAGTCAGTGGAACAGGGAAATGTTCAGGGGAACACCTTTTCACAGTACATCTTTTGCAACTGCAGTTGTTGAACTGGAACTCGACCCATGTACGTTTCGGGAACAGGTGCGAAGCGTTAACGTTGTAATCGATACAGGTGAAATACTTTCAGCAAAAAGTGCTGAAAATTCCATTAAACTTGATATTAATCGTATTCTTTCCCGGCTGGTAAAAGATGAAAATATTGAATGTACAAATATTTCGGTACAATTTCTGCAGTCTTCTTCTGAGCCCAAGCAATTGCATGGACTTATCCAGAATACTATACCGGCAGCCTTTTCATCAGCGCTTACCCAGGCGCTTTCGAATACAATCAACTCAATCCCTATCCCGGCAGAAGAACTGTTCCGTCAGGGGTACAGCCTTCTGAAACCTGTACCGGCTTTCAGAACAGCAACATCTGAAATTTCTGTCTGATATTTAAAAGGAGAAATGATGATTATTCCTTTTATACTTAATGGAAAAAAAATTGTTCTCGAGGTTGATCCTGCAGAAAAGCTGCTCGATGTACTGCGCAGGCAAAGGCTTTTTTCAGTAAAAAAAGGATGTACAGGTGTCTGCTGCAGTTCATGTACCGTTCTTCTTGACAACAAACCTGTCCCCAGCTGTCTCGTTCCCGTATTTCTCGTAAAGGATTTACCGGTAATAACCCTTGAATATTTCATTCAGACGGAAAATTATCGCGATATCGAAAAGGGGTTTCAAAAAGCAGGAATACATCTATGTGGTTACTGTAATCCCGGCAAGATATTTACAGCGTGGAATATCATACAGACATATTCACGACCGACGCATCGCGACCTGTATGAGGCAATAGCGCATATGACATATTGCTGTACCGACCGTGACACTTATATCAATGGTATATTGAATGCAATCCAGGCAAGGAATGAACGTACCGGGAGCAAAAGAAATGTCAGGAAATGAAACCATCGTCTGCTTTGCAAGTAATATCCGCGATGTCCTTTATCAGCTGAAGACTGTCAGGGACCTGCAAATCGTTGGCGGCTGTACAAAGGTCGGAAAAACATCGGGTAAAATATTGTCCATTCGCGGTATAAACGAACTGTCAGTAATTGACAAACATGAACGCTTTATTGATATGGGGCCTGCCGTACTCCTCGGGCAGATGCAGAATCTCGGTAGTAACAATATGCCGCTCGTACTCTACGAAGCAGTCAAAAGTATTGCTACTCCATTCATACGGAATCTGGCAACAATTGGTGGAAACATCTGTTCTCCCGGTAAAAAACTGACACTCTATGCTCCACTACTTGCGCTTAACTCACGTATTGAACTGCAAAGCGAAATAGAGACAGTCCATGTACCGTTTAACCAGTTTTCGATCGTACCACCGCATTATATTCTTACAAAAATACGTATCCCGATTGAAGAATGGGATGTATCCGTATTCCGCAGACTTGGTCCTGCTCACGTTATAACCCCTATGTCTGCATCCTATACATTTCTTGCAAAAACTGAAAATACGATACTTACCAATCTCCGTATTGCCTTTGCAGGTGCCATTATCTTCCGCAGCCAGGAGCTGGAAAACAGATTGCTCGGCTCGCGCCTTCCTATCCCGGCAGAAACCGTGGCCAGTCTTGTTACTGATGCAGGGAGGCAGTTCGACCGTTGTGCGGAAGGCACTGAATATGATCCCCTCTTAAAAGAAGAATTCCTTAAGCTTGTCAGTTATTCTTTTGACCAGCTGACATAAAATCGCATACCAGACGAATAAAACCGTCTCTATTTTATCAGCATTGCGTCACCGTACGAAAAAAAACGGTATCTGTTTTCAACAGCAGTTTTATAGGCATTCAAGATATTTTCACGCGTAGAAAAAGCACTCACCAGCATAATCAGCGTACTCTCCGGCGTATGAAAATTCGTAAACATCTGATCAACTACTCTGAAGCGGAAACCGGGATAAATAAAAATATGGGTTTTCTGTGTACCAGCATTCACCATACCGTCGCTATCGCAGGCAGATTCGAGTGTACGGACAGATGTAGTTCCCACTGCCAGAATTGGCCGTCCCGATTTTTTTGCATCATTGATTTTCCGGGCGGTATCAGGAGCTACAGTAAACAGTTCTTCATGCATTTTATGCTCTTCAATTCTATCCTCCCGGACAGGCAGAAAAGTACCAAGACCTACATGCAGCGTTACGAAAACCCGTTCAATACCTTTAGCGGAAAGCCTTCCAAGCATATCTTCGGTAAAATGGAGACCAGCAGTAGGACATGCGGCACTTCCTGTCTCTTTTGCATATACATTCTGATAACGTTCACTGTCTTCTTCCGTATCACCGCGTCTGATATATGGGGGCAGCGGCATATGTCCATTCTTGTCAAACCATGATTCATCCATGATAAAATCAAACTGAAGAGAACGAAATTCAGTTCCTTCGTTCTGAGGATTGTCAACAATAATCCCTATCGAACCATCCGGAAATGTATAACGCATCCCCGGTTTCTGTTTCTTCGCAGATTTTACAAGCGTATTCCAGACGAATCCATCTTTATCTATCTGATTCAGAAACATAAATTCCTGTTTACGCCCTGTTGTCTCCTTAATACCGTATACACGTGCCCGCCGCACGCGGGAGTCGTTGAATACCATAAGCGTATCAGGTGTTATAAGATCCGGAAGCTCATCCATCATATGATGCGTGACGGTCCCATCCGTACGCCCTAACTGCATAAGCTTATCCTGCCCGCGTATCCCGCTCGGGTGCTGGGCAATGAGCTCCTGAGGCAAATCAAAATAAAAGTCTGTTCTGAGCATTATCCTCAATATCCTTTCTATTTTTATTTTCCAGGCCAAGATGCCTGTATGCTTTTTCTGTGACTATACGACCTCTGGGTGTACGCTGAAGCAGGCCGCATTGTATAAGATATGGTTCGTAATAATCTTCCAGCGTGTCTATCGATTCCCCTATTGAAATGGCCAGCGTATCAGCCCCGACGGGCCCGCCACCAAAATTATGTATAATAGACAAAAGAATTTCCCTGTCATATTTTTCAAGGCCGATATTATCGATTTCAAGTTTTTTCAACCCCTCA
>DCFS01000253.1:0-591 GCA_002319875.1 Treponema sp. UBA1798
CGTATATAGCACAGGGAATTGCATCAACGCATCTGCCTGTTATCCTGTTGCCATTTATTATTGCGACCCTTGTCCGGTTTGTACAGGGGTCAGGAACTGTCGCGATGATTACAGCAGCCGGTATTACGGCTCCGATTGTTTCCGCAGCAGGTGGGAACATGATTCTTGGCGCCCTTGCAGCATGTACAGGTTCTCTGTTTTTCTCTTATTTTAATGACAGCTTCTATTGGGTCGTAAACCGGTTAAGCGGTATAACGGATACAAAAGAACAGATCCGTGTCTGGTCGATAACGACTACGATAGCGTGGGTTATCGGCCTTGCTGAACTTTTAATACTCAATATCTTTATGCACTGATTTTCAGTATTATGGGCTCAATAGGCCTGCTGAAAAACCGGAAGAAGGGTTTGATTTTGTTTATGCAGGACGACTGTATGATAGTTGTTCCGCATAAACAGATACAGAGTATATCATTTTCAGGTACGGGCTGTTTGCCTCATTGGCAATCCGTCAAATCTGTGGCGTAGAACTAATGAAAGTGTTAGTATACCGCTTCATGGAATATTTATATTTGCTCATCACGACTTCCATT
>DCFS01000253.1:913-8910 GCA_002319875.1 Treponema sp. UBA1798
TGGAACCTGAGCCTTTCAAAAATCGATGCCAGTATCTGTTCCCTCTTTTATCCTGTTCAGCCCCTGGTATCGGTTTTACTGGGAGGACTTATGCTTGGTGAAAGAATGAATATTTCGTTCTGGATCGGGGCTGTAATGATTCTTTCCGGTCTGTTTTTATCAATAGCTGGTGGAATCTTTGGAAGAGTGAGAAAACATCCTGAGAGAATATAAAGAGTACGGCAGAATGCCGTTGTTTCAGTTTTGATGCAGCCTAATTTTCTGTTATACATCTGAACATTTTGTTATCTGGAGTTACTCCGGCACTCTGATGCTGTTAAAAAGTATATGAAATACATTAACAAAGTAATGGCAAGAAAAACCGCTGTCGTATGTATTACAGTGCTTGCCGTCTTCGGAACAACAGTCAATGCTGCCGCAGTTACATCTGCCGGCACCTCTACTGAATATATGACAACACATACTATCCAGCAAAATTCGTCAGCTCTGATTGCTCTTGGACAATCATCGGTCTTTGTCTACAATACGTTAAATACCGGTGTAAAGCAAAAGGGGGTGTATTATTCATACAATCCTTCATCTGATATCATGAAAATGCAATTTACCGGTGATTCATCTGGAATGGAATCTGTCCTTCTGGATAAGAATGTACGCTCTGAGCTCCGGGCTGCATATGATCAATATCTTAAAGATTTTTCCGGCCATTCGCTTAAGGAAGAGATAAAGAATACGGACAATATTTATGGCGCCGTAAACAGCATGTACAGATGGGGACAGGCGAATACTTCTGTAAGAACAAGAATAAAAACAGAAGCCGGCTATAATTTCGTTAAGGGGAATCCCTATTTCACATTGACCCTGTATGAAAGTACATATTCTCCAGATGATTCACAATCCGGTAGAAGAACAATTCTGCTGACAAAACAGCAGGCCGCTGATCTTGTCGGTTATGCCGATGAAGAAAAACTCACAGCATCTTCGCTGCCTGTAACCCGATCAGTAACGGCTGATGTTTATTAATGGCTGAAGTACTTTCAGAACAGGGGGATAGTTCTGCCGGTTCCATCAAAAATACGGTTGATACCAGCTCTTCCTTACGGTACTTTTAAGAGGAAGTGACGGAGAAAGTAATGCAGCCCATAATATACGGCTGTATTTTCAGATCCGCTGATTCGTGTGGAAGGTTTTGTGGTTATGATCCCGTAAAACATAATTCTGATATTCCCCCTGTTCAATTGTATTTATTTACATTTTTATGTGTAAATATGCATAAAAATATAAAAAAAAGATTGACAGTCTGCCCTTTTTTTCCCATAATTTTATCTGTCAATGAAAGACGGAATGCACGCGTGTGTATTCCGTCTTTTTTTTGGCAGGGAGAGAGTTTATGAGTTTGAATCGGATAAAGAAAGGAATACGGCTTTTTGCTATAGTCCTTTTAACTTCGGCTGCCGCCGTTGCAAATGGTGCCAAAGACAGCGGTTCAGCATCGGCTGGTAACACGCTGCGTGTCGGGTGCCAACTTGAAGTTCTGGGAAATATGGATGTGATGATTACGTCCCAGAACACCGTATTTCAGATTTCCGATACCATTACGGACACATTAATGGGAAAACGCGACAGCGATCTTGCCCTGTTTCCGCTGCTGCTCGCAAAGACACCGGATATTTCTCCGGACGGTTTATTGTATACCTGTACGCTTCGTAAAGGTGTTAAGTTTCACGACGGAACCGAACTGACTGCGGATGATGTCCTTTTTACGTTTAACCGTTTCTTCAATCCGAAGACACAGGCTAATATGGTCTGGCTCTGTGATGACGTTATAAAAGGAGCCCGGGATGTAGAACAGGGGAAAACTGTTGAAGTTTCCGGACTGAAAAAGACCGGTGATTATACGTTTACTATCGAACTGAAGTATCCATTTTCAGCCTTTACATCAATTCTTGCCGCCTCACCGCTTGGAATCATTTCGAAAGCCGCCTGTCTGAAGGCTGGTGATAAATGGGGACTTGAAACTTATATCGGCTGCGGGGCCTATAAAGTTGCTTCCTTTACTCCGAAGCAGGAAATCGTTCTCGAAAAATTTCCGGAATACTGGGCCGGTGCAAAATCGGTTGATAAAATAATTATTTCCAATATGGATCAGAACACGCAGCTTATGGAATTTGATGCAGGCAATATCGATGTCTGCGATTTGCCTACCAGCCTTGCGCCGGATTACCTCAAGAATCCGGCGATGAAAAGTAAAATCAAGTATCAGGAATTTATGGGAATATGGGGATTACACTTCAATATGGCAATTCCACCGTTCAACAATGTCAAAGTACGGCAGGCTCTTGCGTATGCTGTTGATCTGAATTCTCTGTGTACCGGTTATTACAAAGGGGCACATACTCCTGCACGGAGTCTTATTCCCAAAGGGATTCCCGGTTATGTCGCCTCTAATCCGGTACAGGAATATAATCCGGAAAAGGCGAAACAGCTGCTTGCTGAAGCCGGATTCCCGAATGGTCTGAAAATTACTGCTGCGGTAAAAAATACTCCGGAAATAGTCGAGTGTTTTCAGGTCCTGCAGGATCAGTTCAAAAAGTCGGGAATCGATATGGCAATTGAATTATGTGATCCGGGAAGCTGGGCTCAGAAACGCAAACAGGACGGGGGCACCCAGCTGTATATGATCACCTGGTACGCCGACTATGTGGATCCGGATATGTATCTCTATCTGTTGTATCACAGTTCGGTTTCCGACAATTTTGCCAACGGGTTCAGCCCGAAATACAACGCCAAGGACTCTGCGTGGTATGACAGCCAGGTGGAGCTTGGCCGCCGAATGACCGATCCGGCGAAGAAGGCTGCATTTTACGCAGATCTCGAACGGTGGCTGACAACGAAATATTATGCGGAAGTTCCTCTCTACTGCGCATCTGCCTATTATCTTGTCTCTGACAGGGTTAGCGGTGTGACCTACAAACCGGATTTTCTCTACAGTTACGAGAATGCAGTTATAAAATAAAATCATTGGAGCGGCATTTAATACTTATGATTGTTTATATTCTAAAACGGATTGGTCAGTCGTTCATCGTGATGCTTGGAGTTACGCTTGTTACGTTCATTCTGCTGAATGTAATTCCCGGTGATCCCGTTTCCGTTATGCTTGATAAAAATGCTTCTCCCCAGGTTGTCGGGAATCTCCGCCACGAGTGGGGACTGGATAAGCCGCTGCCGGTTCAATACATCAATTTTGTTAGAAATGCGCTGTATGGCAATCTGGGGAAAAGCTATTTTGAAAAAACGCCGGTTATTACAATGATAAAATCCGGACTGCTTGCAACCCTGAGGCTGGGTACCGTTGCATTTCTGTTTTCTTCGTTTATCGGGATTGTGTGCGGGACTGCTGCAGCCGTATTTCATGGGAAATGGGTCGATCATCTGCTGATGGTTGTCTCCATGCTTGGTGTCTCCCTGCCGGTTTTCTGGATCGCCATTCTGCTCCAGCTGGTGTTCGGACTTTACCTGCATCTGCTGCCCATTTCCGGTGTAAAAAACTGGATGGGTTACATCCTGCCGACGATTGCGCTCGGTGCAACCTATGCCGGTTCCATGGCACGGCTGGTAAGAACAAGTGTGCTTGAAATTATTTATCAGGATTATATAAAGACTGCACGGTCGAAAGGTTTGTCTGAGTTTGGTGTTGTTGTCAGACATATCATGCGCAACGCGGCCATCCCGATTATCACTCTTTCCGGTACTCAGATAAAATCCATATTGACCGGTTCAATGATTATAGAATCTATTTTTTCCATAGCGGGAATCGGCCGTATTGCAATCAATGCAATAATGGTCAGAGATATTCCCGTCATTCAGGGAACAGTTTTATACACGGCGGCTCTTTTTGTCTGTATCAATCTGATCGTTGACGTCATGTATGCCGTTATTGATCCCCGTATACGTATTTTGTAGGAACAGTATGAATATTTTTGATTCGCTTTTTCACCGCAGTTCTTTATATGAAAAACTGGGAATTACGACGGGAGATTCTGTCAGCCTTTATAAAGATGCCTGGCGCAGGTTTCTTAAAAATAAATTCTCGTGTCTGTGGCTGGGCATTATTGTTGTTCTTACCATCGTTGCTGTTTTTGCACCGTTTATCGCTCCGTATGATCCCTATGCACAGAATGTTGCCGACAAATTTCTTTCGCCGGATTTTTCACATCCGCTCGGAACGGATAATTTCGGACGGGATATCCTTTCGAGAATTATTTATGGTTCACGCATTTCGCTTTCCGTTGGAGTCGTTGCAGAGGCTATCGCGGTAACGATCGGTGTTATAATCGGTATCAGTGCCGGATATTTCGGTGGAAGGATCGATACCGTCCTGTCGCGGATTATCGAAGTATTCGCTTCTTTTCCCTTTATTCTGTTTGCCATTGCCGTGATGTTTATTATCGGCCCCGGAATATTGAACGTATTTATAGCTATCGGCGTTATCGGCTGGACGGGCCATGCCCGTATAATCAGAAGCCAGGTGTTGCAGCTGCATTCGCTGGAATATGTGGAAGCGGCAAAGGCCGCCGGAGCTTCCGATTTCCGGATTATTCTGAAGCATATGCTGCCTAATTGTCTTTCCACGATTATCATCATCGCGACACTTGATATTCCCGGAGATATAATGCTTGAAGCTACGCTGAGTTTTCTCGGGTTGGGAGTCGCTCCGCCGACCGCAAGTTGGGGCGAGATGATCAGCAGTGCAAGGATGTTCCTGCGGCAACAGCCGATGTTCAGTATATTTCCCGGAATTGCGATTATGATTACAGTTCTGGCATTCAATATGGTCGGCGATGCGATGCGTGATGCTCTGGATCCGAAACTCAGGAACAGGTAGGACTTTATGGAACAGCAAAACGGACAGGCACTGCTTGAAGTCAGTAATTTACAGACATGGCTTTATCTTGATAAAGGTGTTTCAAAGGTTCTGAACGGTGTTTCTTTTTCAATAGCGTCCGGTGAAACGCTCGGTGTCGTCGGAGAATCAGGATGCGGAAAGAGTATGACTGCACTTTCCATCATGCGTCTGATCCCATCGCCACCGGGAAGAATTGTCGGCGGATCCATAAAATTCAATGGTGAAGATCTTCTTGATATGCCGAAATCACGGATGCGTAAAATCAGAGGCGGCAAAATCGGAATGATATTTCAGGAACCGATGACTTCCCTGAATCCTTTGATGACAGTCGGAAAGCAGATTGAAGAAAGTGTAAGAATCCATGAGAGTCTGCACGGAAAGGCTGCAAAGGATAGGGCGATGGAGATGCTTGAGATGGTCAACATGCCTCTGCCTGCACAGCGTTATAATGAGTATCCGCACCAGCTTTCCGGCGGCATGCGGCAGCGTGTCATGATTGCCATCGCGCTTGCGGGAAATCCGCAGCTGCTTATCTGTGACGAGCCAACGACAGCGCTGGACGTAACGATTCAGGCACAGATTTTGCGGCTCATCAATACGTTGAAGAAACAGATACATATGTCTGTGATGCTGATAACTCATGATCTTGGAGTGGTTTCCCAGGTAGCTGACCGTGTCATCGTTATGTATGCAGGCCGTATCGTAGAGTATGGCAGCGCAAAAACTATTTTTACCTGCCCTCAACATCCGTATACGGAAGCACTGTTGAAATCGATTCCTGATATACATAATGATGCCAGGTCTCTTTATATGATAAAAGGTATGGTACCCGATCTGCTGGATCCGCCTGCGGGGTGTATGTTTGCTCCCCGCTGTGAGTATGCGACAGAAGAATGTCGTACGCATATTCCCGGATATGTTAAGACTGATTATGCGGAGGTAGCCTGTTTCCGCTGCAGAGGAGCAAAGAAATGACCGTTCCGTTATTGAAAGCAGAACATATCAGTAAATGGTTCCCCGTAAAAGGGTATACACTGCGGCCCGGCAGACCCTGTCTGAAAGCAGTAAGTAATGTCAGTTTCGAAATCAATGAAGGTGAAACGCTCGGTATTGTCGGGGAATCAGGATGCGGAAAGTCGACGCTCGGGCGTACTATCATAAAACTGCTTACACCTACGGAGGGCAGACTCATATATAAGGGAATTGATATTACCAGCCTTTCCGAGAAAAAATTCAGACCGTACCGAAAGGAAATACAGATTATGTTTCAGGATCCGTATGCATCCCTTGATCCCCGTATGACGGTGGGGGATTGTATTGCCGAGCCGATGGACGTACAGAAGCTGTATACGGATACTGAGGCAAGATTGAGACGGATTGTGGAACTGATGGATGTCTGCGGACTTAACAGAAATTATATAAACCGCTATCCACATGAGTTTTCCGGCGGACAGCGGCAGCGAATCGGTATTGCCCGTGCACTTTCCGTAAATCCCAGTCTTATCATTTGTGATGAGCCGGTTTCTGCGCTTGATGTATCTATCCAGTCGCAGATAATAAATCTGCTTATGACGATTCAAAAAAATATGCATCTGTCCCTTATTTTTATTTCTCATGATTTAAGTGTCGTTCACTATATCTCAACAAGAATCATGGTTATGTACCTTGGAAACGTTGTTGAAATAGCTGAAAAAAAACAACTGTTTTCCAATCCGCTACATCCGTATACGAGGGCGCTGCTGCAGGCTGTCCCTGTTATCAACGGGAACAGCCTTGAATCGATGCAGATTCTTGATGGAGAACTACCCAGTCCGGTAGATCCTCCTCCGGGATGCGTTTTTCACACAAGATGTCCCTGTGCGTCTCCATTCTGTTCCGATATTCTCCCGTCACTTCATGAGGTTGAAAAGGGGCATTGGGTTGCCTGTATAAAAAAATATAAAACAGGAAGTATTTATGAACAAGTATCTTGAATATGCCGGTCAGCTGCACCGGAAATTTCCGGTCGTTGATGCGCATCGTGATCTGGCTGCGGAAATATACTGGCGGAATCTTACAGGAGAGGATCATGTTATTGAGAGTCACCTGCTTCCCGGTATGCGCCGGGGCGGAGTAAGAGTTATTGTATCTTCAATTTTCATTGAAAACTCCTTTTTACCTGGAAAGGGAATGGATATGACGTTGCGGCAGATCGAAGCACTGCGGAACGATATCGAACACAGTTCCGGACAGGTTATGTTTATCAGGAGTGTACAGGATCTGGAGTTTTGCCTTAAACAGGCCATTCCCGGTATTATTTTATATTGCGAGGGGCTTGACCAGATAGGAACGGATATCGACAGGCTTAATGAATTTTATGCTATGGGCATCCGCGGTGCAAGCCTTACATGGAGCCGGCGGGATGATCTGGGGCAGGGCTGTTGTCCTGCCAATTTGCATGAAGACTGGAAAGGCGGTCTTACTGAATGCGGCAGAGCTGTGCTTTCACGGCTGGAGGAACTGGGAATGTTTATCGATGTGAGTCATCTGAATGACGACGGTTTTGATGAACTGTCGTCATATACAAAGAAAACGTTTATCGCAACCCATTCCAACTGCCGGGCTGTTTATGATTCATATCGGAACCTGCGTGACGATCAGATTCAAACGCTTGCCGCACAGGGGGGGATTATGGGGTTGAACGGCTGTCTCAGTATTGTCGGTACAGATAGGGATAAGCCGGAGAGTATCGTCCCAAAGATGATCGATCATATCGATCATATCGTAAAATCAGCCGGAGCATCCCATGCCGGATACGGTTTTGATTTCTGCGATTCATATTATCAGGCATATGCAACTGCAAATAATATAAAAGGTAATCTTGCCTGCGACTGCCTGCCGGATGCCTATGCACAAGTACCGGAACTTACTGCTGAAATGCTGCGCCGTGGTTATTCCGAAGAATCGATAGCCGGTATTATCGGCGGCAATTTTATCGGATACTTTAAGAAGCTGTTGCCCCTGAAGTAACCGGCAATCACCAACCCCGCCGCCGCAAGCAGCGGGGTATGGAGTTGTCTAAAGGTATCGCAGTCGGGATTTTATACCACTCATA
>DCFS01000002.1 GCA_002319875.1 Treponema sp. UBA1798
AAATCGGCAGCGAAGTACTCCGGATTTATGCCGCCAGGTAACGGAGTAAGGCCGGATGTAATGCGACCTTTTTCGTACAGCAGACTGCCTTTTACGGAATCCGTATTATTAAAATCAGTGTTATCTATAGTAAAAAAAAAGCGCGTTTTATCTGCCTGAATGGAGGCTTTTGCATACGAGGTCTGTTTCCGGTATGTTACTGCAATGCGGCCTGCAAAAGAAACCGTATCGGTTATATAGTCTGTGGGAAGCAGAAAGTATTTTTTTGTTATGGTAATGCGGGAATACGAAGATTCTGTGCTGTCTTCCTGAATATCTGTATCCGCACATGCAATAAACAGGAAAAAGAGGAGCGGAAAAAGAAAAAAAAGGGAATGTTTCATACCGTAAACACAAGTGTACCGGCTGAAGAAGTGTTTGTCAAACACCGTGCGGTGATTATTTCCGCGGGACTATAATTGTCGCTAATATGTGTACACAAACAAAAACTGCATAGTTTTCAATTTTTTCTACCGGATGTATACTTTAATCTTGACAGCGGTATAGTAAAACAGATATAAAATTTATAAACATGGAAAAAATAAATAAAGATACCATAACTGATAAAACACTGGAGTATATTTCACAGAAAATTATAACGGATGAATGGAAAGTTGGAGAAAAAATACCATCAGAACTTGATATGGCAGAAACGCTCGGTGTGAGCCGGATGACTGTCCACACTGCAATACAAAGATTGAGTGGCCTTGGATTATTGGAGACAAGCAATGGCTCCGGCACATATGTCAGGCAATTTACCATGCGTCATTATTTTAGTGAATTATTTGATCTTTCACTGCTTCCGGACGATTATGTTCAGCTTAACCAGTTCAAAACTTCTCTGGAAATAGGCTGCCTGCAGATGTGTGTTATGGGTCAGCAGAACAGTGATGCTTTAGGAAAATTGGATGAACTGTTACGGCAGATGATTAAAGAGCTTGAAAGCAGGGACTATGAAGGCTTTGTTAAAACAGACTTCCAGTTTCATAAGCATATAAGTGTTATGGCGGATAACAACATAATGGCTCTGCTTTATGACGGTATTTCATCGTTGTTTCACAAAATTTATAAAATAAATATGCAGAAATCAATAGAAAAGACAGGTTCTGTCCAGCGTCTGATAGAATATCACCAGAAAATAGTCAAGGCGATCCGGAATCATGACTGGCAGTTATGCTACGAAATTATACAGCTCAGTTTGAAGCGCACTACAGAATATTATTCCTGAATTTTAATTTGACAACCGGAGAAAGAGGTGTTAGTATCTTTTCAAAAGCGGTATAGCAGCTATACCGCTTTTCTAAGGAGGCTTATATGGATTCTGCAAAAGGCAGAGGTGTCGGCGCGCTTGATCTGAAGACGCTGATTTTTATTGCAACCGGTCAGGTAATCGGTGCCGGTGTTGTAACAGTAATTGGACCCGCAATTGCTGCCACCGGTAATTCCGCATGGTTTGCATATACCGGTGCTGTCATACTTGGTTTTATAACAATTATTCCGTATGTATTTTTAAGCAGTACTCTTGTACTTAAAGGAGGAGAATATACTATTGCCTCCTCCATGCTTGGTAAACTTGTAGGCGGAATTTATGTTGCTTCATACATAACACAATGCCTGAGTCTTGGATTGATGGGAACTTCTATGGGTATGTATATGCATTCCATCTTTCCAGCTGTCAGTGCTAAGGCTGTTGCGATAATAACAGTGACATTCTTTTTTCTATCGAATCTGCGTGGTGTCAACTTTATGGCAAAGATTCAGAAGTTCCTTACGTATTTTCTTATTTTTGCTCTTGTTGTTTTTGGTATCCTGGGACTGTTCCATATCCGCTCCGGTTTCTTTGATATTACCAGTTCTGAGTTCATGACGCATGGGATACAGGGATTTTTCAATGCAATGGTGTTACTCAGTTATTCAACGATAGGGCAGTATTCAATTATTAACTTCGGTTCAGAAGCTGCAAATCCAAAGAAAGATATTCCTCTGGCTATCATTATTACCACAGGTATTATTGCCGTAGTATACAGCCTGGTAGGTATTGCGGCTGCCGGGGTTCTGCCACTTGCAGTCGTTGCCGGAAAACCGTTGACTCTTGTTGCGAAAACATTGCTGAATGGACCTTTGTTTGTAGTATTTATTATTTTAGGTCCTATTTTTGCTCTCGCAAGTACATTAAATTCTTCTTTCATTGTCCGGGCGAAACCGATTTTAAGAGGTGCAAAAGACGGCTGGTTTCCGGAAAAAACCGGTATAACAAATAAATATGGTGCTCCCTGGATTATTCTTGTGGCTATCTATATAGTAGGTATTTTCCCGATATTACTCGATTTTAATATTAAAACGATAACAAACAATGTCGTTCTTATTGGTTATTTGAGCAGATTACTTCTTGTAGCCGCAGCGTTTGTCCTTCCGACAAAATATGAGACACTGTGGAAAAAATCTCTGTTTCATATAAATGATGCTGCATACTATGCAATCATGATTGTAGCCTTTATAGCGCAGTCGTGGCTGATTTATCTGTCAGCAAGAAATCTTACCGTAACTATCGTTGTTGTCAGTCTTGCCGTTATTGCCGTTGGTGCTGTGTATGCTATTATACGTGACCGATCAGGAAAAGTTCACCTTGAAACAGTTACAGATATAGAATAGGAGAAATATATGAAAATTACGAGCGTTGATGTTTTTGAGCTGAAAGCGAATATAATGGGCGCAGTTGTCTGTATAAGGATAAATACAGATGAAGGTATTTCCGGCTATGGAGAAGTGGGACTTTCTTACGGAAAAGCTCATTATGCTGGTGTTGGAATTATCCGTGACTTCGGTAAAGTAATACTTGGTATGGATCCGATGAATATTGAGGCTATCTGGGAACATATCTTCCGTACTACATTCTGGGGAATGGGCGGTGGTACTGTAATAAACGCCGGCATGAGTGCTGTTGATACGGCTCTCTGGGATATCAAGGGAAAGGCGTACAATGTACCGGTATACCAGTTGCTTGGTGGAAAGACAAACAGAAAACTCCGCGCATATGCAAGTCAGATACAATTTGACTGGGCTGACGAACATAGGTGTCTTATAAAAGCAGAAGAATACGCAGCGGCCTGCAGAAAAGCAATGGCGCAGGGGTATACTGCAGTAAAAGTGGATCCGATTGGCGTTACTATGGATGGTAAATGGGCCAGAGAAGCGTCAAATCCGGAATGGAAAATGAGAGGTAAACTTTCCGCAAAGATCCTTGATATCGCTTATAACCGTGTTGCAGCCATACGCGAGGCAGGTGGTCCTGATATGGATATTATTATTGAACTGCATGCTTATACTGACACCAATATCAGTATTCAACTGGGGCAAGAGCTGGAGTATCTTAATATTTATTATTATGAGGAGCAT
>DCFS01000313.1:0-2459 GCA_002319875.1 Treponema sp. UBA1798
CAGAAACGTCTTGCCAAACTGGCTGGCGGTGTGGCTGTTATCAATGTCGGTGCTACAACCGAAACTGAAATGAAAGAGAAGAAATACCGTGTTGAAGATACAATTGCTGCAACACGCGCTGCTCTGGAAGAAGGTATCGTTGCCGGTGGTGGACTTGCACTCCTTGCAGCTTCTAAAGTACTTGATAACATTCCGGCTGATCTGACTGAAGATGAAAAAGTCGGATACAAGATCGTTAAGAGCGCACTTGAAGAACCGATCCGCCAGATCGCTGATAATGCAGGCGTAGACGGAGCTGTTATTGCTGACCGTGCAAAGAGAGAAAAGAAAGATATCGGTTATGATGCATACACCGGTAAATGGGTTAATATGATTGACGCCGGTATCATTGATCCTGCGAAAGTCACCTGCTCGGCACTCCGCAATGCAGCCAGCATTGCAGGAACTATGTTGACAACGGAATGTGCAGTTACTGATATTCCTGAACCTCCGGCTCCGGCTCCGGCAGCTCCGCAGGGTGGTATGGGCGGCGGCATGTATTAAACCGGGAAACGGTCTGATACCGTTTGATTCTGCTATATGTACAGTCAGCTGTATATATAGCGAGTCAATGCACCGCATCAATACTAAAAAAACAGCCCCTATAACAGGGGGCTGTTTTTTTAGTACAGAGGATTTAATATCCCGGCCTGCTGTATCATGCTGTTCTTAAAAACCAGACAGCAGCCTGTCGCAGGTTATACCGGTAAAATCGGGGATGACGATATCAGCCAGATCTCTTATTGCTTCCGGCGGATTGGTTGTTGCAAGCCCAATGACATGCATATCCGCAGCACGCCCTGCTTTCAGTCCGCTGAAGGAATCTTCAAACACAAAGCAATTGTCAGGAACCGTTTTACATTTTTCTGCACCAAGCAGATAGCAGTCAGGGGCCGGTTTGCTGTGTGTGAACATTTCCGCCGTAAGGATGTAATCAAAAATAGTGGAAAGTTCCGGATGCTGCCGGTATACAACGCTCATTTTATTTTTATTTGAACTGGTAACGATGGCAAGACGAACATTATGGGCTTTTAAATCTCTGACAAAGTCTGTGAAACCGCGTATATATTCCATTTCCATTTCTGTTTCAAATTTGTCGAGCGCTGCCGTTATTTCCTTTTTTACATTATCCATTCCGCTAAACCATATTTCATATATTCTGTCGAGTGTCTGCCCTTTTACGTTTGCAGCTAATTCCGCATCGCCTTTGTATTTTGCCATTACATTATTCCAAAAAAGCGTATAGTTACTTTCTGTATCCAGAATTACACCATCGAGATCGAAGAGTGCGGCTATCGGTTTGTCTTTAAGAATCATGAAAACAGTATACCAGTTTTTTGCAGTTATGTGTGACTACTTTCTGGCTACAATAACCATTGTACGGGCATTCTGATTATAGGGTGAAAAGTCAAAATCACCGTAAACTTCTGCAGTTTTGAAACCGCACGCGGCAAGGAGTATTCGTTTGAGTTCTACCGCGGAGTACAACCGCTGTACGAATTCATGTTCAATCCGGCTTCCGTCGCTGTTATCGATCAGTATCCACTTTGAACGCAGCCCTTCCCAGGCCCCATCAACAGCGAACTGTGTCAGAACCGTTTTCCCGGCACGTTCGAACCATTCGCCCTCAGTAAAGTATTTGACGGCAATCTCCCGGCTTGTACATTCGAGGATGAACCAGCCGTTGTCCTTTACTGCTGCTGCAATATGTTCCAGTATTGAAAGATCTTCTTTGATGCTCTCGCAGTAGCCGAATGAGGTATACAGGTTTATTGCTGCATCGAATTTTCTGTCTGTCGCGAAGGTTCGCAGATCAGCCTGTATGAGGTGCAGGCTGACACCTTCATCAGCAGCAGATTCCGCTGCTGCATCAAGTTCCGGCTGAATCAGATCGACACCGGTTACATCGAGACCGCGCATGGCAAGCTCAACTGAAATACGTCCGGGGCCGCAGCCTGCATCAAGTATCGTACTTTCTTTCCCGAGTCCGGCAATATTGCATATATCTTCTGCAACGGCAGGAGCTTCTGCCCAGCGTTTGCTGTCGAATATAACAGGCCCGAAATTCTGCCAGAATGCTTCGGCTTCGAACCATTCATGATTCTGTGTTTTTGAGGAACTTGAAAACACCGTCTGCCTGTTTTTTTCCCATGCATCCCGTTTGTCCGTAGCGTCCTTTTTAATTGATTTTTCCGGCATGATTTCTTCCTGACTGATAGATACTGACAGTGTATCACAAAAAAGATTCATGTCAAACTTGTGCAAAGATAAGATCTGAAGAAGGTATATCAGCTGTTACAGAACTGTTATTAGTGCGGAGATGCTGGTGATTTCAGAAACTGCTGCTGTAGAGTCATTTTCGAAAGTCTGTTATTTTCGAAAATGTTTCATATACTTTTATTCGTGCAGAGGGTTTAATA